>JBPCRG010000436.1:0-8787 GCA_050997095.1 Thermomicrobiales bacterium
GACTGGTCGTCTCGCCGGGACCGGGAGATCCCGCCAATCTTGACGCCGGGCTCGACGTCGTGCGCGACGTGCTCCGAGACGGGCTGCCCTACTTCGGCATCTGCCTCGGCCATCAGTTGCTCGCCCGCGCGATCGGCGCGAACACCGTCAAGCTCAAGTTCGGCCATCGCGGCGGAAACCATCCCGTGATGGACCTCCGGAGCGGCAAGGTGTCGATCACGGCCCAGAACCACGGTTTCACCGTCGAGGACGGTTCGATGCCGGTCGACGGCGACTGGCGGATCGCGCTGGTGAACCTCAACGACGGGTCCGTCGAAGGTCTGGACCACGCGACGCTTCCCGTCCTCTCCGTCCAGTTCCACCCCGAGGCCTCTCCCGGACCGCTCGACAACGGGTATCTCTTCGACCGGTTTCTGGACCTGATCGGCCGCCCCCGGGCGACGGTCTCCTCGCGGGAGGGATGAGCCGGTGACGTCCAAATTCAAGAGCGTCCTCGTTCTGGGATCGGGCCCGATCGTGATCGGGCAGGCCGCCGAGTTCGACTACGCCGGGACGCAGGCCTGCCGCGCCCTGCGGGAGGAAGGCGTCCGCACGATCCTGATCAACTCCAATCCGGCCACGATCATGACCGACGAGGATGTCGCCGACGCGGTCTACATCGAGCCGCTGACTCCAGAAGTCGTGCAGCGCGTGATCCAGCGCGAGCGCCCGGAGGGCCTGCTGCCGACGCTCGGCGGCCAGACCGGGCTCAACCTCGCGGTCCAGGTCGCCGACGCGGGCATCCTCGACCGCTACGGAGTGCGACTCCTCGGCACCCAGCTCGCCTCGATCAAGATGGCCGAGGACCGGGCCCTCTTCAAGGATCTGCTTGAGCGGATCGGCGAGCCGACGGTCGAGAGCGCGATCATCACGTCGGTCGACGAGGCCCGGCATTTCGTGCGGCAGGTTCCGCTGCCGCTGGTGATCCGCCCAGCCTTCACCCTCGGCGGCACGGGCGGCGGCGTCGCCACGACCCCGGCCGAGCTCGACGCGATCGTGACCACCGGACTCAATGCCAGCCCGATCCGCCAAGTGCTGCTGGAGCGGTCGCTCGCCGGGTGGAAGGAGATCGAGTACGAGGTGATGCGCGACGGCGCCGACACCTGCATCACGATCTGCAATATGGAGAATTTCGACCCGATGGGGGTGCACACGGGCGACAGCATCGTCGTCGCCCCCTCGCAGACGCTGTCGGACCGCGAATACCAGATGCTCCGGTCCTCCGCGCTCAAGATCATCCGGGCGCTCGGGATCGAGGGCGGCTGCAACATCCAGTACGCGCTCGACCCGGACTCGTTCGCCTACTCGGTGATCGAGGTCAACCCGCGGGTGAGCCGTTCGTCGGCGCTGGCGTCGAAGGCCACCGGCTATCCGATCGCCCGCATCGCGGCGAAGATCGCGATCGGCAGGCGGCTCGACGAGCTCATGAACGCGGTCACCGGGAAAACCACCGCCGCCTTCGAGCCCGCGCTCGACTACTGCGTCGTGAAGATCCCGCGCTGGCCCTTCGACAAGTTCATCAAGGCCGACCGCACGATCAACACGCAGATGAAGGCCACCGGCGAGGTGATGGCGATCGACCGCTCCTTCGAAGGGGCGCTGCAGAAAGCCGTGCGCTCGCTGGAGACCACCGGGAAGGATCTCGGATGGGAAGACCCCGAGTGGAACGCCGACAAGCTCGTCGATCTCGTGCAGCGGCCGAACGACCTTCGGCTTTGGGCGGTCATGGCGTCCCTGCGCCGTGACGCGACGGTCGACCGCCTTCACGACCTGTCGAAGATCGACCGCTGGTTTTTGAGCAAGCTCCAAGGCATTATCGGGCTGGAGCGGCGGATGGCGACCGAACCGATCACCCCGGATCTGCTCTGGACGGCCAAACGCGCCGCATTCCCGGATGACCAGATCGGCCGCCTGAGCGGGACGTCGGGCGCCGCGATCCGCGCGCTGCGCGACAGTCTCGGCATGGCTCCCGTCTACAAGATGGTCGACACCTGCGCCGGGGAATTCGCTGCGGCGACGCCCTACTTCTACTCAACCTACGAGGAGGAGGACGAGGCGCCGCCGCTCGCGGGCGAACGCGCGCTCGTCGTCGGCTCCGGGCCGATCCGGATCGGGCAGGGCATCGAGTTCGACTACTGCTCCGTCCAGGCGGCGCGGGCGCTCCACGACGCGGGCGTCGCCTCGATCATGGTCAACTCCAATCCGGAGACGGTCTCGACCGACTTCGACGCCTCGGACCGGCTCTATTTCGAGCCGCTCGACGCCGAGAGCGTCCACGAGATCCTGCGCCATGAGACCGGCGGGGGCTCCCTTCCGATGCCGCCGGTGATCGTCCAGTTCGGCGGTCAAACCGCGATCAACCTCGCGAAGCCCCTGACCGACCTCGGCGCGACGATCCGCGGCAGCTCGCAGGACTCGATCGACATGGCGGAGGACCGCGAGCGGTTCGAGGGGTTCCTGCGCCAGCTCGGCATCCCCCAACCGCACGGAGCCGCGGTCAGCTCCTACCACGACGCCGAGGCCGTCGCCGACCGGATCGGCTACCCCGTGCTGGTCCGCCCGTCCTACGTGCTCGGCGGACGGGCCATGGAGGTGGTCTACAACGCCGATCATCTGGCCAGATACATCCGCAACGCGACCAGCATGACGCCGGACCACCCAGTGCTGGTCGACAAGTACCTCGTCGGCAAAGAGGTCGAGGTCGACGCGATCTGCGATGGAGAGCAGGTGCTGATCCCCGGGATCATGGAGCATATCGAGCGGGCGGGCGTCCACTCCGGGGACTCGTTCGCGGTCTATCCCGGGATCAACCTCTTCCCGGCCGAGATCGACACGATCGTCGACTACACCATCCGGATCGCGCTCGCGCTCGGCTCCCGAGGGCTGATCAACATCCAGTACGTGATCCACTCCGGCCGCCTCTACGTGATCGAGGTCAATCCGCGCTCCTCCCGAACGGTGCCCTTCCTGAGCAAAGTCACCGGCGTGCCGATGGTCCGCCTCGCGACGAACATCATGCTCGGGAAGACGCTTCGCGATCAGGGCTTCCCGGGAGGTTTGTGGCCGGACCAGCCGTTGGTCGCCGTCAAGGCTCCCGTCTTCTCGATGGCGAAGCTGCGCGGGGTCGAAGTCAATCTCGGTCCGGAGATGAAATCGACCGGCGAGGTCATGGGCATCGACAAGACGTTCGAGCCAGCCTTCGTCAAGGCGCTGATCGCCTCGGGGCTCGCCCTCCCCGAGCACGGCTCGATCCTGATCTCGCTCGCCGACGAGGATAAGGCCGACGCGGTCGAGATGATCGGTCAGCTGGTCCGGATGGGCTTCAAGCTCTTCGCGACCGAGGGCACGGCGGCCCTCGTCGAGCGCGCCGGGATGCCCGTGCAGATGGTGACCAAACGCATCGGCCGCGGGAACCCGGACATGCTCGACGTGATCCTGCAGGGCACGGTCCATGGCGTGATCAACTCGCCGGGTCCGGCGGACAAGGAGATCCTCGACGGTCTCGTCATCCGTCGGGCCGTGGTCGAGCGCGGAATCCCCTGCATCACCTCGATCGACACGGCCCGCGCGATGATCGGGGCGATGGCCAAGGCGAGCGCGGTCTACTCGGTGCAGCCGCTCGGCGCGTATCGCGAAAGCGGCTTCGGATACTAGGAGATGGAGATCGCGAACGTGGAGTCGTCTCCGATGCTGGAACGGTTGAAACAGATCGGCGCGCTAAAGGACGGGCACTTTCTGCTGGCCTCCGGCAGACACAGCGCGCGCTACGTCGAGAAGTTCGACCTCCTGCGCGATCCGACAGCCACCTCCGAGGCTTGCCGAGGCGTCGCCGACCGGGTGCGGGATGCGGGCATCGACGTCGTGGTCGGGCCGACGACCGGAGGCGTGATCCTCGCGTTTGAGGTCGGTCGCCAGCTCGGGGTCGCATCCGCCTACGCGGAGCGCGCCTCCGACGGGTCCGCCGCGCGGGAGTTCAAGCGGGGCACGACGTTCGGGACCGGCCAGCGCGTGCTCGTCGTCGACGACATCCTGACGACAGGGGGGTCGATCCGGGAGACGCTCGCCGCGTTGGCTCGGGA
The DNA here is from genome assembly GCA_050997095.1 of Thermomicrobiales bacterium. Lineage (GTDB taxonomy): Bacteria > Chloroflexota > Chloroflexia > Thermomicrobiales > UBA6265 > JBPCRG01. The sequence goes on from JBPCRG010000436.1 coordinate 4,119, forward strand.
GCCGGTTACCATCCTCGCGATCGGGGTGCTTGTCGACCGCAGCGGCGGGTCCGTGCCGTTTGGAGACATGCCGCTCTTTTCGCTGGCTTCACTGGACATCGAAAGCTGGGCGGAGGCCGACTGTCCGCTCTGCGCCTCGAAGATTCCCTTGACCAGACCGGGAACGACCAAGGGCGGCTGACGCGCCTACTCCGCCTTGGCGGCGGCGTGGGCGATGCGCTCTCGCAATTCCTCGCGCTGGGCCAACAGGTCGTCCAGCCGCTGCTCGATCTGCTGCAGGATGTCCGGCCGGGGCCGCTTCACGTACTCGTCGCGAAGCTCGATGATCATCTGCGAGATCCGGCCGATCGTGCGCACGGTGTGCACGGGATCGTCCTCACGCGACGGCACAGAGTAACCGGTCATGGGCTCAGCTCCTCTACGCGTCTCGTTCGCCACCGGAGGCCGGAGTTCCCGACGCATCGCCGCCGTGGTCTCCCATTCCCGGCATTCTCGCATGAAAGGGCGGGTCGGCGACGCTCCCGGCGAGCATCGCCATCAACTCCTCCTCCGAGATGATCGGGATTTTGAGTTCGGCCGCCCGCTCGGCCTTGCCTCCCGCTTCCTCCCCCGCGACCACGTAGCTGGTCTTCTTCGAGACAGAGCCCGAGACCGAGGCCCCAGCTTGGCGCAGACGCTCCTCAGCCTGAGGGCGCGACAAGGTCGCCAATCTTCCCGTCAAGACGAACGATTTGCCTTCGAGCGCGTTCGAGGCCGTGCCGCGATCCTCCCGGACGTCGGCCAGCCGGACGCCCGCCAAACCCAGCCTGTCGATCACCGCGCGATTCCGTTCCTCCTGGAAGAAGTCGAAGACGCTTTTCGCGAGGACGGCGCCGATCCCGCGGACGCTGGTGATTTCCTCGAGCGAGGCGCCGACCAGGCCTTCGGTCGACCCGAAACGGTCGGCCAGCAGGCTCGCCGTGCGCTCTCCCACGTGGCGGATCCCGAGCGCGTTCAAGAGTCTGGCGACCGGCCGATTCTTGCTCTCCTCCACCCCGATCTTGAGATTCTCCGCGCTCCTCTCCCCAAGCCCCTCGACCTGCGCGACCGCCTCCCAGTCGAGCGCGTAGAGGTCGGCGGCGTCGGCCGCCCAGCCAAGTTCGACGAAGCGGTCGGTCAGCTTCGCGCCCAACCCGTCGATGTCCATGGCAGTTCGCGACACGAAGTGGTGCAGACGCTCCTTCAGCTGGGCCGGGCACGCCGCATTGGTGCAGTACCGCTTCGCCACGTCCGCCTCACGCACGACCGGCGTCCCGCACGACGGACAGACGGTCGGCATCTCGAACGGTCGTTCGCTGCCGTCACGCTTCTCGACGACGACTTTGACGATCTGCGGAATGACATCGCCCGCCCTCTGCACTATCACCGTGTCGCGGATGCGGATGTCCTTGCGCGCGATCTCGTCCTCGTTGTGCAGCGTGGCCCGCTTGACGACGACGCCGCCGATGTTGACCGGCGCGAGGATAGCCAGGGGGTTCAGCGTGCCGGTGCGGCCGACGTTGATCACGATGTCCTCAACGACCGTGCTCTTCTGCATCGCCGGAAACTTGTAGGCGGTCGCCCAGCGCGGCTCCCGCGCGACGAAGCCGATCTCCTCCTGCAGCCGAACCTCGTCGACCTTGACGACGACACCGTCGATCTCGAAATCCAGGCGGTCGCGCCGTTCATGCCAATCCTGGCAGGTCTCCCAAACCGATTCGACACCCGAGACGGGTTCGCCAGTCACCGTGGTCTGGAAGCCGAAGGCGCGGAGCATGCCCAGCGCCCCGCCATGGGTTCGCGGCGGGTCGATCCCTTCGACGGAGCCGATGCCGGAGACGAACAACCGAAGCGGCCGGGACGCCGTGACGCGGGTGTCGAGTTGGCGCAGCGATCCCGCGGCCGAGTTGCGCGGGTTCATGAACGGCTCACCGCCTCCGGCGACGATGCCGTCGTTCAGCTTCTGGAAATCGGCCCTCCGCATGTAGATCTCGCCGCGGACCTCGATCCGGATCGGGATCCGGAAATCGGCCGATTCCCGGAGCCGCAGCGGTATGGTCCTGATCGTGCGCAAGTTCGCGCTGATGTCCTCCCCGACCGACCCGTCGCCCCGCGTCGCCCCGTGCAGGAACTGGCCGCGCTCATACGTCAGTGCGACCGCGAGTCCGTCGATCTTCGGCTCGGTGACGAAGGACAGTTCGACTCCGCCGCCCGCGAATTTCGCCGCGCGGGTGGCCCACGCCTCCAGATCCTCCCGGGTGAATACATTGCCCAGCGAGAGCATCGGGACCGGATGGTCGATCTTGCCGAACAACGCCTGAGGCGTCGATCCGACACGCTGCGTCGGAGACTCCGGCGTGACCAGCTCCGGGAATCGCTCCTCGATGTCGCGGAGCCGCTGCAAGGCCTCGTCGTACTCGGCGTCCGTCACGGTCGGCCGGTCCAGAATGTAGTATTCGAAATTCATGCGGTCGATCGATTGGCGAAGCGCGGTGACAAGCTGCTCGGGGTGATCGACGGACATCGTTGCCAACGCCTCCGGAGCTCAGGCCGATGTACGGTCCATCCTGTGAACGGACGCATCGAACAGGCATTCTATCATTGGACACCGAGTTCGAACCGCATCCACGGAAGCAGCCCCCGCCGACGCGCGCTTCCGCTCACCATCGAGATGATTCCGCCCCATGACGACGCAGGACGAGTCCGCTCCCCCAGATCGATACACCCACCTCTCCCGACGCGCGATCGAGTTCATCCGCGAGTCCGGCGGCAGCGCCAGCCACGACGCGCTCCTCGCCTTCGTCTTCGGGGTCAATGGGTCGGCCAAGCTCTGGGCCCCTCTCCTCAATCAGATTCTTTCCGCCGAACCGGCGTTGGAGCGGCATCCGGACGACCGGTGGGCCGTGCGCGGGTCGCTCCCGGTCGCGCCGTGCGACCTGCTGCGCGAATTCGTCTCGATCGACGTCGAAACCACGGGACTTCGTCCCCGCACGCAACGGGTGATCGAGGCGGCGCTGATCCGCTATCGCGACGGCCGGGAGGTCGAGCGTTTCGAGACCCTGATCAACCCGCTCAAGCGCATACCCTCGTACATCGCGAAGCTCACGGGAATCTCCGACGAGATGGTCGACGAGGCGCCAGTGTTCGAGTCGGTCGCCGACACGATCCAGGAGTTCCTCGACGGCGTCATCCTGGTCGGGCACAACGTGCTGTTCGACATCGGGTTCCTCAACGCGGAGCTGGATCGGATCGGCCGACCGGCCCTGGTCAACGAACGCGTCGACACCATGGGTCTCGCGATTCGGCTGCTTCCCGGATTGCGCCGACCAAGTCTCGACCGGGTCGCGACCGAACTCGGATTGACTCCCCGCAACATCCACCGCGCCGGAGTCGACGCCGAAATCACCGCCAAAGCCGCCTGGCTGCTCGTCCAGCGCGCCGTCGGGATGGGAATCCAGTCGCTCGACCAACTCGAATCCGCAGGCGCGTCGGTGTCGCGGAAAACCGTCGACGGCGTGGGCCGGGGGCGGGCGGTGCTCGACCGTTCGATCCTCGTCGACATTCCCAAGCGTCCCGGCGTCTATCTGATGCGCGACGCGCACGAGCGCGTGATCTACGTCGGCAAAGCCAAGAACCTTCGCGATCGGGTCGGGTCGTACTACTCCCAACCGCTCGGGTACACCCGGAAGATGGACGGCCTGCTGGAGTCGATCACGACGATCGACACCCACGTCACCGGCTCTGAGTTTTAGGCCCTCCTGCTCGAATCGCAGCTGATCAAGCGATACCAACCCCGCTACAACACGATGATGCGGTCGTCGGAGCAGTACCCGTTCATCCGGATCGACGTCTCCCACATCTGGCCGCGGGTCACGCTCGCGAAATCGCGGCGCTCCGACGGCGCGCGCTATTTCGGCCCGTTCAAGAACGCGCGCGGCGCGAAAGCCACCGTCGACCTCATCAACAGCCATTTCGCGCTGCGAACCTGCCCGCGGTCCTTCAAGGACGCGAGGAGCTACGGCGCTCCCTGCATCAGGCTCGACCTGGGCCAATGCCTCGGTCCGTGCGTCGGCCGCGCGAGCCGGGAGGAGTACATGGGCCTGGTCCATCAGGTCACCGCGTTCCTCGACGGCGACGACGCGCTGCTGCACGACCGTCTCTGGTCGCGGCTGGAGGAGGCGGCGGCGGCGCTGGATTTCGAGCGCGCGCGGAAGCTCCGCAACGACGTCACGACGCTCCAATCGATCGTCGGCGCCCAACAGACGCTGAGCGATTCGGTGGAGAAGCATTCGCTGCTGTTGGTCCAGCCGAGCGTCGAAGCGGACGCGCGCGAGCTCTTCCTCGTCGTCGAGGGCAGAATCTGGGCGCGGCTGACCATTGCGCGATCCACGGCGCCCGACGCGACCGCAGCCCGGCTCGCCGCCTGCTGGGACCGTTACGCCGCAAGCGGCGTCGCCCCGCTCGACCATCTCACCTTGGACGAGACGCACATCCTGACTCGTTGGCTGATCCGCGACTCGGGCCATCCCGCCGCCGTCTTCCTCGATCCGCACGCTGCGCCGGAATGGGGAGAGCTCGCCGACCGAGCCTTCGCCGTCTCCGACGAACAGGTGGTTTGGGAGCGGACCCCGGGGGCGGACGACGAGGATTC
>JBPCRG010000488.1:0-6549 GCA_050997095.1 Thermomicrobiales bacterium
CGGGGGTCGGCGACATTTCCCATGTGGGCGGGCGAGATCGCCACGCAACAGACGTTGGCATGTCCATGGGCCGGCCCCACCCCCTCGCCCAGCGCGGCCCGGGCCGTCGCGGCGTCATGGCGGAGAAGGGCGAGCTGCCCGATCTTGACGAGCATCTTCGTCCGCCCGACATCGCCATCGGAGCCCAACCGGCCGAAGGTCGCGATCGCCTGATCGTACAGAACGGCGGCCGCCGAGAGATCGCCGGAGCACATCTCGATGTCGCCAAGCTGGCCGAGAATGAGCGCGATGTGCCCCTGATCGCCTGATTCGCCGATCGCCTGCCGGCCCTGGTTCAGGAGCGCGCGGCTCTCGGCAGGCCGCCCGAGACACCGGGCCACGTCCGCGAGATTCATCAGCGCGATCCCCGTCGTCCGCGAGTCGCCAAGTTCGCGGCAGATGCGCAGATTCTCCGTCAGCAGCTCTCCCGCGTGCGCGTAATCCCCTTTTGCGGTTGCGATCAGGCCGAGCACGTTGAGCGCGCGCGCCTCGCCCTCACGACTCCCTTCCGCCTTGAACATCCCCAGAGCCGTCGCGGCGGCCGGCCCCGCGGCCTTAAGATCGCTCTGGACCCAGGCGAGACCCGAGAGCGCATAGAGTCCGTTCGCGCACGGAAGCGCCGGCGCGGTGTCGCCGACAGGAATCGAGAGCGCGCGCTCGAGCGAGGACCGGCCCTCGGAATAGGCTCCGCGCGACCACCAGAAGCGCCAAAGCGCGGTGGCGAGGCGGATCGCGGGGTCGGCCCGGCCGGAGTCGAGAAACCATTGCTCCGCGGAGCGCAGATTGTTTCGTTCCGCGTCGATCAGATCGAAGCATGCACGCTGGTCGGGCCCCACGAGGAGGGGCGCCGTCTCCTCGGCAAGGCGCAAAAAGTGGGTGGCGTGGCGTTCCCGCACCTCCCGCTCCTCACCGAGATCCCGGAGCAGATCGAGCGAAAATTCGCGGATCGTCTCCAACATCAGGTACCGCCGCTCGCCATGGCCGCCGCACGCCGGTCGGATCAGGCTGTGGTCGACCAATGCGGCGACACCCTCGATCACCCAACCGGGCTTGGGTTCCCCGCTTCCGTCGAGGTCTCCGCCGACCGCCTCGATCCGCTCCAACGTCGCGCCGCCGGCGAAGACCGCGATGATCCGCAGCAGCCGCCGCTCTGCCGGCGAAAGGAGGTCGTAGCTCCAGGCGATGGTCGAGCGCAGCGTCCGCTGGCGCTCGGGAAGATCGCGGGGGCCGCCGGCGAGCAGCGGCAGGCGCTGCTCCAGCCGGTTGCCGAGGGTCTCCAGACCCAACACCCGAATCTGCGACGCGGCGAGCTCGATCGTGAGCGGCAGGCCGTCGAGCCGCGCGCAGATCGCGGCGATCAACGGCAGCGATTCCGTCGTCGGAGCGAACGCGGGCGACGCCTGACGCGCCCGCGCGATGAAGAGCGCGAGCGCCGGTCCCCCTCCCGTGACGGGTTCCGCGAACGGCTCCAACGGATGGACCGACTCCCCGCGGATGCGCAGAGGGCTCCGGCTCGTCACCAGCAGCGTCAGACCGGGGCAGGCGCCGAGCAGGTCGACGAGCGCCGGAGCCGCCTCGGCGACCCGCTCGAAACTGTCCAGCACCAGCAGCAGGCGGATGGGCGCGAGGATGCGGGCCAACGTCTCCGCGCTGGAATGGCCGGCGTCGTCGCGCAGGCCGAACGCCTGCACGATCGCCGCGGGAACCAGCTTGGGGTCGCGGATCTGCGCCAGCGACACGAAGCCGACGCCGTCCGCGAAGCGTTTCTCGCCGGCGAACGCGGCCGCTAAGTCGATCGCCAGCCGCGTCTTGCCGACACCGCCCGGCCCGACGATGGTGACCAGCCGGACATCGGGGCTACGCAGGAGAGCGCCGACCGCCCTGCTCTCCTCCTCCCGCCCGATCAGCGCGGTCAGGGGCCACGGCGGCGGCGGCAGATGCGCCGCCTTGGCGTCGGCGACCGCGAGCGCGACGATCTGCCTCGGAGCGTTGGACGTGACGGTGTTGCTCATGTTCATCAACGCACGATGTACCCCGGCGCGGCGATCGCGCCCTCCCTGGTCGGCTGCCCATTTCCCTGTCGCCAGCCTTCGCGTCGCCGATCTCCCGCCGGCGGACGCGGCCGCGACCATTGCATCCACCACCATGCTACGCACCGGAGTCAACAGCCGGTTTGCATCGCGACATGCCAACTCGCCCCGCTTGACGAGTTGCACGGGCATGCAGGGCCTCAATCCATCCGACCGACATGTCGGCTGCGACCGCGCCGCCTTGAATAGGCGATAGAATGTCCAACGTTCGCCGCTGACCACATATCGGAAGGGATGTCCATGGCCGCGTCTATGCTCCTGCGCGGCGGAACGCTGATCGACGGCAACGGCGGGGATCCGCTGCGGGATGCCGCGCTGCTGATCGAGGGCGAACGCATCGTCGAGGTCGGCCATGCCGCCGAAGTCACGGCTCCGCCCGATGCGCTGATCGTCGACGTGGCCGGCAAGACGGTCATGCCGGGCTTGATCGACTGCCACGACCACATGGCGTACACGAGCTTCGACCTGAACGAGCGCGCCGCGACGCCGCTCAGCCTGACCATGCTGAAGATCGCCGAGAACCTCCGCGTCACCCTCGAGGCCGGCATCACCACCGTGCGCGACGCCGGCGGTCTGGACATCGGCTTCAAGATGGCGGTCGAGGGCGGCCTGATCCCCGGTCCCCGGCTGATGCTCGGGCTGGTCATCCTCTCGCGGACGGGGGGCATCGACGATCCACGGTTGCGCTCGGGGGTCGACCTCAGCTGGCGGAACTTCCCCGGGATGCCGTCGTCGGTCTGCGACGGCGTCGATGAATGCCGGAAGCGCGTGCGCGAGGTGCTGCACGCCGGCGCGGATGTGGTCAAATGCGCGAGCACCGGCGGCGTCAGCTCGCGCACGTTGACCGCGCTCGACGAGTGCCTGACCCTCGCGGAGCTTCAGGTGATCGTGGAGGAGGCGCGGATGCTGAACAAACGCACGTTCGTCCATGCCTACGGCGGTCCCGGACTGGAGAACGCCGTGCTCGCCGGGATCGATTCGATCGAGCACGGGGCCTACCTCTGCCGCTCGCCGGAATCGGTCCGCCGGATGGCCGCGCAGGGCACCTACCTGGTGCCGACCTTCATGATCATCGCCGTGCATCGCGAGCGCGGCTCGGAATGGGCGAAGCGGAAGGCGGCGGAGATGCGGGACGAGCACCGGCGCTCGCTGGAGATGGCGATGGCGGCGGGCATCCCGATCGCGATGGGCACCGATGCCGGGGGGTACGGCCACGGCCGCAACGCGGTCGAGCTGCGGCTGCTCGTCGAGGCGGGGATGACCCCGATGCAGGCGATCGTCGCCGGCACGAAGACGGCCGCCGCCTGCCTCGGTCTGGAGGCGGAGATCGGCACGCTCGAACCGGGGAGATACGCCGACCTGCTCGTCGTCGACGGCGACCCCCTCCGCGACATCGGCCTGCTCGACCGCCCGGAATCACTGCGGATGGTCATCAAGGGCGGGCGGACCGTCGTCGACCGGCGACCGGTCGTTGACGAGGTTCGGCATTGACTCGGGAGCTGCCATACCGGACGTGTTCAGGCAGCCTCCGCCAAAACGACGACGGTTCTCCCTGCAGTCGAAGAGATTCCTGGACCCCGCGACTCCGCCTGCGGGCTCCGCTCGGAATGACGGTCTCATATCGTCATTCCGAGCCGAGCCGAGGAATCTCTGGTTGACGGCCGCACTATCCAACTGGAGCCAATCTCTGGACGATGCGAAATGGAGCCAACAAACATGCACGGTGAATTCGACGGCAAGGTCGCGATCGTCTCCGGGGCGGCGTCCGGGATCAGCCGGGTGATCCTGACCCGGCTGCTCGAAGGCGGCGCGAAAGGCGTCATCGTCGACGTCGACGACGAATGGGGGCCGGAGACCGAAACGCGGTTGCGCACGGAGGGGCACGATCTCTTCTACCAGCGCACCGACGTCCGCGAGAGCGCTCAGGTCGACGCCGCGGTCGCGGCCGCCGTCGCCCGCTTCGGCCGGGTCGACATCCTCGTCCACGGCGCGGGCGTGGGCGTGCACAAGGAGATCGTGGACCTGACGGACGAGGAGTGGGATCTCCAGATCGACGTCCAGCTGCGCGGCGCGTTCCTGCTCTCCCGCGCGGTGGGCAGGCAGCTGATCGCGCAGGGCGGCGGCGGACGCATCCTCTTCCTCGGCTCGACCGCCGGCAACAACGCCCGTCCGAAATCGGGCCCGCACGCGGCGTCGAAGGCGGGGGAGATCCAACTCGCCAAGGTGATGGCGCAGGAGCTCGGGCGGCACCAGATCACCGTCAACGTGGTCTCGCCGGGCTTGACCGACATTTCGGGCATCTCGCGGTCGTTCCAGCCCCCGGAATACCAGAAGGTCTTCGTGCATCAGGTGCCGCTGGGCCGGCTCGCGGTCCCCGACGAGATCGCCGACGCGGTGCTCTTCTTCGCCTCGGACCGGGCGCGGTTCATCACCGGGCAGATCCTGGTCGTCGACGGCGGCTATTCGGCCGGCAAGCTCTCCGTCTCCGGCCCACACGCCGCCAACGATTTCGGCCTCCTCGGCGCCGGAGAGCCGTAGGCGCAACAGACGCGGACCGCTGCCGGATCAGCCGACGCGTTCGAGGACGACGACCGGGATCTGGCGCGGGGTCGTCCGCTCGTACTCGGCGAAGAAGGGCATCAGCGCGGCCTGCCGGTCGAAGAGCCTCGTCCGCTCCTCGCCCTCCGCGACCGTGGCGTGCGCCGAAAACGTCTCGCCGGGCAGCTCGACGGTCACACCCGGGTTCGCCACCAGATTGTGGTACCAGTCGGGGTGCGTCGGCTCACCGCCCTTGGAGGCGATGATCACGATCCGGTCGCCATCGCGGGAGTAGACAAGCGGGGTGGTCCGGGGCAGCCCGCTCCGGGCCCCGGTCGTCGTCACGATCACGACCGGACTCCCGGCGAATCGGCCGCTCACCTTCCCCCCGTTCGCCCGGAATTCCTCGACCAATCCTCGGTTGAACTCATCCCAATCGCGCATCCGGTCGTCCTTCCATCAGCTGCAGACGCCACCCTGGCAGACCCCGGCAGGGCAGTTCGTTCCGTTCCCGGCATCTTGGCAGATGCCGGCGGCGCACGTTTGGCAGACGCCGCATTTGGGGCCGGACGACTCGCAGACGCCGGTGTGGCAATACCCGGAGAGCAGGCATGGATCGTCGGGCGTGCAGGCGTCGGATTCCTTGTCCGGGTTGGGCGCCGCGCCGCAGACACGATCGGCGCAGACGGCCATCAGGCACTCGGATGGAGTGGGGCAGGCGTTCGGGCAGTTCCCGCAATGGGTCGGATCGCTCCCGAGGTCGATGCAGTCGCCGCCGCAGCAGTTCAAGCCCGTCCCGCAGGATCCGTTCTCGGGCAGCGGCGTGCAGACGCCGCCGACGCATGGCGAGCAGGCCGGGCATGGGACGAAGCTGGTCGCCGTGCAGACGCCGGAGTAGCAGTAGCCGGTGACCGAGCAAGGGTCCGTCGGGGTGCAGGCGTCGCTCTCTTTCTCGGGATCGGCGGCCACGCCGCAGATTCCCGCCGTGCACGTCGCAGACTGGCACTCGGAGGGGGCGGACGGGCAATCGGCTCCGGTCACGCACTCGGCGCAATGCCGGCGGCGACTCGATCCTTGCATGCAGGCGGTGGAGCAGCAATCGCGGTTGACTCGGCAGATCTGCCCCCCGACCCGGCAGACGCCTCTGGCGTCCGCATCGCTCAGTCCGAGGGCGGAGAGCGCGACGCCCAGCATCGCGCCGAGCGCATGTCGCCGCGAGGCGCCCGCGGCGAAAACCCGCGTCACCTGATCGAACCGTTGGCCGTCCATTTTGCACTGCCTCCGCGCTTCGCCCAAACCAACTGGTCAGTCGTGGGAGGGGCGCTCTTTCCGAATGTCCTGCAAGCTGCGGTATTTGGCGGTGAGATTATCACGCGCCAGTCCTGAATGGGATCGCCCCAGGAAAACCGGTGCGGATCGGCTTCGCAGCATTCTCACCAGAACGAGCGAGTCAAGAATTTGATACCCGTGCTCCTCCTGAGGCGCCGGCGACGTTTCAGTCACCGTCCGCTCGAAGGGACGATGACGTTCATCATTTCGACTTTGAGTTCCTGGAGTTCCGCCTATGCGGTTGCGTCCGCCGACCGGGTCGAAAAAACATTTTAGCCTCCTCTCCCATTGACATTTAGCGCCAACTAAACTTAGAGTCTCTTCAGGAATGTTTTCAGTTTTGCATTCGCTACCTTCCAGGCATCGCGACACTCCGGTCCGAGTCTGACGATCTTGACCATGGATGACCGGGGTTCACCGACAGGAGTGCGAGCAGGTGCCGACGAAGAGTTCGGATGACCATTCCAAGCCGCCCAAAGCAGTGGGCGTGAGCAGGCGCGAGATGATCCGCGCCGGGTTGGGCGGAGCGGCGCTGGCGGGCGCAGCATCGGGC
>JBPCRG010000495.1:0-3030 GCA_050997095.1 Thermomicrobiales bacterium
GTTCGAAGCTGACGATGATGCTGTTCGGTTCACGATCTCAACCTCCTGAGCCGCTGCTGCGAGGAACGAGGCACGGCGGGCGGCGCTTGTCGCGGGTGATTCCGTGGATTCCGCGACCCCTCGCGCCGACGCCGGCGGACTGTGATGCGTGCTTTCGGCCCTGGGCGACCGACGAGCCGTCGACTGCCTGACGAGGAAAATCTGCTCCTGCCGGCTTCAATTCCGTCGCTGCGCTGGAAACGATACGCCGGGCGTTGAGCCGTGCACAACGGGCTTGGCCGGACGCATATTAATTTCTCGTTGCTGAGACTTGTCGCCCCTCCCATTCATCGGCAGCGAAGACGTCCGCGTACGTCTCTCGGTGGCGGATGACTCTGGCGTCGCCGTCTCCGACCATGACGACCGCCGGGCGCGGGGTCGCGTTGTAGTTGCTGGCCATCGGCAGGGCATAGGCGCCGGCGGCGGGCATCGCCAGCAGATCGCCGGGCTCCAGCCTGGGGAGCGCGATCTCGTCGATCAGGATGTCCCCCGACTCGCAGTATCTGCCGGCGATGGCGACGGTCTCCGGCTCCCCGGCATGGGCGCGGTTGGCGATCTCGGCCGTGTATCGGGCCCCGTACAGGGTCGGGCGGATGTTGTCCGCCATTCCGCCGTCGACCGAGACGTAGGTGCGGACGCCGGGGATCGCCTTCCGCGCGCCCACCGTGTAGAGCGCGACCGCGGCCGGACCGACGATGAACCGGCCGGGTTCGACCGTCAGCTCCGGTGGCGCGAAGCCGTATCGCGCGCAGCAGCGGAGCGCCGCGACGCCGGTCTCGGCGGCCCACGACTCGAACGCCGTCTCCGCATCGGCATCGGTGTAGGCAATGCCGAAACCGCCGCCCGGGGAGATGGTCTCCGGGACGATTCCGAGCCGGTCGCGCACACCGGCGGCGAATTCGAAGAGGGTGGATGTGGCCAACGCGCTCGCCTCGGGCTCGAACAGCTGAGATCCCAAATGCACGTGATATCCGACCAGATCGAGGTGGGTGCTCCCGGCCACCGCGTCGGCGGCCCGGTCGGCGTCGCCGGTCCGGAGCGGAAATCCGAACTTCGAATCGATTGCGCCGGTCTTGATCTTGTCGTGAGTATGCACATCGATGCCGGGGTTCAACCGCAGGAGGACCCGTACTCTGGTCCCGAGATCGGCGGCCAGTCGCGAGAGGCGTTCGAGCTCCAGCATATTGTCGATCGCGATTTGGCCGACCCCTGCCGCGACCGCCTCCCGCAGCTCGACGGGCGACTTGTTGTTGCCATGGAAGGTGATCTCCGCGGCCGGTACGCCGGCGAGCAGGCCCCCGTGGAGTTCACCGCCCGAGACGACGTCGAGCCCGCGACCTTCGCCGTGCAGCAACTGGACGATCGCGGGCGAGAGAAAGGCCTTGCCCGCGTAGAGCACCCTCGACCGGGGATAGTGCCGGGCCATCGCGCCGATCACAGCGCGGGCCCGGTTTCGGAGCGTCGCCTCGTCGAAGACGTAGAGCGGCGTCCCGAACCTTTCGGCGAGATTCACGAGCGGGATCCCACCGATCGAGAGCAGACCAGCTTCAGCTCGCGACGTCGTTTCGGGCCAGAGCATGGGTGGACTCGCGATCAACATTGGTGAGGTGCGGCTCGGAGAGACGGAATCACAGGGTCGACTTCGCCGTGCTTCTTCGGAAAAGTGTACGTATGTCGTGTCCGTACATCAAGGCCAATCCCTCTTGAGAGTCGTGCAGTGTATCCTGTCCGCCTTGACCGCGCGCTGCCCGTTGATCGCAGCGAGCGGGTTCATGGACATCGGACGTTGAGGACGCGGACGCTCGATGCCGTTTATTGCGACCGGCGTCTCCGACCACGACCAGGTTCTTCCCGCGTCGGTGGTCTATGGCGCGTCTTTGGTCTTCGCCTGAACAGACGACGGTTCTCGCTCCGCTCGAAGAGATTCCTCGACTCCGCCTGCGGGCTCCGCCCGGAATGACGGGTTGGGGAGCGGTGCTTTACCCATCTCGATGACGCGGCATGAGCACGACTCATAGAGGAAAGACGAGTGTTCAGGCCCTCGTCGAACGGCCGGCCGAGACGATGTCGACGAAATCCTTCGTGCCTCGGGATGACCCTTTGGTTGTCATTCTGACGACGGAGGAATCTCGTCGTCTTATTGACGATGGGCAGATCACGAGTCCATCGGTCATAGGGGCGGCTCCATGAGCGGTTCTGACTCGGAGCTCTGGATCGGGGCTGCCCCCGAGCCGCCCCTGCCGCCGTGAAAGCCGCCGCGCGTTCCCGCCGGCTATCCGGCGCCGCCCGCGTCGGGGGTGCGCGCTCATTGAACGTGACCGGAGCGCGGGTATACTGAGTCGTTGATCGGGCGACGGCGCGTCGCTGTGCATTCAATCGCTTGTGTTGTGTCTCGATTCACCGAACGGCGGATGTCCCTCATGCCTCCCACGACGTTGCTTACGGTCACTGATCTCTCGAAGACGTACATCACCGAGCGGATATTCAAGGGTGTCTCCTTTCAGGTGGCCGACCGTGAGCACGCGGCGCTGGTCGGGGTCAACGGCGCCGGCAAATCGACGATCCTCCGGATCATCGCGGGAATCGAGCATCCGAACGAGGGGGCGGTCGTCCGCGCGAGCGGGTTGCGCGTGACGTATCTGCCGCAGGAGTCGCGCTTCTTCTCGGACCGCACGGTGCGGGAGGAGACGCGCCTCGCCTTCGAGCCGGTGCTGCTCGCGGCCGCGCGGATGCGCGAGATCGAGCACCTGATGGGCGACGTCGGCGACGCCGAGCTGGAGCTCCTGCTGGAGGAGTACGACCAGCTCCAATCGCGCTTCGAGGCCCACGGCGGCTACGACGTCGAGCATCGCACCGAGGAGGTGCTGTACGGCCTCGGATTCGAGCCGGCGCAGCTCGAGGAGCCGGTCAACCAGCTCAGCGGCGGGCAGAAGACGCGGGTCGCGCTCGCGAAGGCGCTGCTCGCCGACCCCGACCTGCTGCTGCTCGACG
>JBPCRG010000601.1:0-4010 GCA_050997095.1 Thermomicrobiales bacterium
TCGCCGAGGAAGTTGAACGCGAGCACCGTCAGCGACAGGGCCAGGGCCGGCGAGACCAGCATGTACGGGTAGGAGCGCAGGTTCGGGATCGCCTCCGAGATCATCAGGCCCCAGCTCGGCGTCGGCGGGCGGACGCCGAGCCCGAGGAAGCTGATCCCCGCCTCGTAGATGATCGCCTGCGGGATCCCCAGCGTCGCCGTGACCACGATCGTGGCGACGACGTTCGGCAGGAGGTGGTGGAGAACGATCCTTCGCCCCGACGCCCCGCTCGCCCGCGCCGCCTCGACGAATTCCTTGTTCTTCAGCGAGACCGCCTGGGAGCGCACCAGCCGCGCCGCGGGCATCCAGTTGATCAGCCCGATCCCGATGAAGATGCCGATCAAGCCGCCGGTCCGGCCGTCGAGCGAGGCGACCGCCCCGCCGAACCCGCCTTGGGCGGTCGCGAACTTGGCCCGCAGGAACGTCATGATCACGATCACGAAGAGCAGGCTCGGGATCGAATAGAGCACGTCGACGGTCCGCATGATCGCGGTGTCGATCCTGCCCCCGCAATAGCCCGCGATCAGGCCGGCCGGCACGCCGATCAGCAGGATCACTCCCTGGACGACGAGCCCGACCGTGAGCGAGATCCGCGCCCCGAAGATCAGCCGGCTGAGGATGTCCCGCCCCAGATCGTCCGTCCCCAGCCAATAGGCGGCGCTCGGCGGCTGCGTCACGGTGTCGTAGTTCTGGGTCGCGTAGCCGTGGGGCGCGATGAGCGGCGCGAAGACCGTGAACAGCGCCAGCAGCAGCAGCAGGATCCCGGACGCGACCGCCAAGGGCGAGCGCCGCAGCCGCCGGAACGCGTCCCACCAGAATCCCTCCGCGGGCTTGACCCGGACCGTGTCCTTCAGCTGGGCGCCGGTGAGGGGAGCTGTCGTCTGCGCCATCCGCGGAGATCCTCCTGAGCGTCCGTTGGTCCGTCGGCGCCGGCTGCGGTCCGCCGGTCAGGGCGCGCCGATCTGGGGATCGAGAATGGGGTAGAGGAGGTCGACGATCAGGTTCATCACCGACACCGTCGCGCCCAGCACCAGCACCGTGCCCAGGATCACCGGATAGTCCCGCCCGCTGATGCTCTGCACGAAATATCTCCCCTCGCCGGGGATCTGGTAGATCGTCTCGACGAAGAACGACCCCGTCGCGATGTCGGCGACCACGATCCCCGCGATCGTCACCACCGGCAGCAGCGCGTTCTTCAGGCAGTGCCGGAAGAGCACCGCGTTGCTGGAGATGCCTTTGGCGCGCGCCGTCCGCACGTAGTCCATGCGCATCACGTCGAGCAGGCTCGACCGCTTGTACCGCGCGAGGACCGCGGCAGGGTAGAGCGCCAGCGAAAGCCCCGGCACGATGATCCGCGTGCTCCAGACGCCGTCCCACCCCTGGGTTGGCACCCAGTGCAGCCTGCTGGCGAGGATGAGCACGAAGAGCGACGTCGCCACGAACGCCGGCGTCGAGATCCCGACGACCGAGACGAAGGTCGCCACATAGTCCAGCCACGTGTTGTGCTTCACCGCGCTGACGATCCCGAGCGGGATGCCTACGAGGATCGCGAACGCCATCGCCACCCCCGCCAGCTTCAGCGAGATCGGGAAGGCGACGCTCAGGATGTCGGAGACCGACCGCGACCGCTGCGCATAGGACGGCCCGAGGTCGCCCTTCGCCGCCTTGCCGAGGAAGCCGACGTACTGACGCCAAAGCGGCTTGTCGAGCCCGTAGGCCGCCTTCAGTTTGGCCTGGACCTCAACCGGCAACGGCTTGTCGCTCGTGTCCCACGGCCCGCCCGGGGTCGAGTGCATCAGGAAGAAGGTCAGCGTGTAGATCGCCAGCAGCGTCGGAATCAGGATCAGGATTCGGCGGACGGCATACGCGCCCCGCATGACGGACTCCGATCGCGGCCCGCAGGCCCCACCCGCGGCGTTTCTCACAGGAGGTCACCCGGCTCTGCCCGGTGCTCCATTCAAGGGAGCCTGTCACAGCACAGGAAAGCGGCTCCCCCTTCCCCCCGACGGTCGGGGGGCGGGTACCCTCTGGGTGCGGTTGGGGGGTTAGGGGGCCGACACCCCGCCTCAGTGCTTCACTATCGAGGCGTACTTCAGCCACGTCCTGCCCAGGATCGGGTAGTGGACGATGCCTTTGACGTAGGGCTGGATCACGTAGACGCGGTTGAGGTGGAAGAGCGAGATCAGCCCCGCCTCCTGGTTGAGGATCTTCTCGGCCTGCGTGTACTGCTCGATCCGCTCGGCCGCGTCGGCCATCACCATCCCCGAACGGACCAGCTGGTCGAACTGGTCGCTCTTCCAATGCGAGTGGTAGTAGTCGGCCTGCGAGTCGAACAGCTGATTGTGCCAGTTCGCCGGGTCGCCCCAGTCCGATCCCCATTGGCTCAGCATCAGGTTGAACGGCTGCGTCTTCCGCGCGTTGAACCAATCCTGGAACGCCTTGTCCTCCAGCGGATCGAGCTTGATGCCGATCCCCAGGGAATCCTTGAAGACGCTCTGCAGATACTGGGCCGTCTTCGCCGACTCCGCCTCGGTCGAGATGTAGGTCAGGGTCATCTCCGGGAAGCCCTTGCCGTCGGGGAATCCGGCGTCCGCGAGCAGCTGCTTCGCCTTCGCCACGTCCTCGCCGAGCCCCGACGCCGGATCGTTGCCGGGGATGTCGGGCGGCAGCATCGTCGGCGCCGGGGTGAACTCCCCCTTCAGCACCTTGGCGGCGAGCGTCTCCCGGCTCATCACCATCGAGAGCGCCTGGCGGACCTTGACGTCGTTCGTGGGCGCGTTGGTCGTGTCGCAGATCAGGAACTTGGTGCCCGAGCGCGGGAAGACTTGCGCCAGCTTGCCCAGCGTCGCGTCGTTCTTGACGCGGTCGAGGTCGGCCCCGCTCCACTGCGCCTGATCCAGCTCGTTGTTCTCGAAGGGCACGAGCGCCTGCGACACGTTGTCGGCGAAGAGCGTGTAGAGCGCCTTCGTGATCGTCGGCTTGTCGCCGAAGTAGTTGGGGTTGACCTCCAGCGTCATGTCCTGCTCATGGTTCCATTTCGTCAGCAGGTACGGACCGTTGGAGACCATCTTGCCGGCCTCGACCCAGCCGTCGCCTTCCTTGTCGATCACGTGCTGCGGCACCGGATAGAAGGTCCAGGTCGCGGCCAGCAACGGGAAGTACGGGGTCGATCCCTCAAGCGTCACCTGGAGCGTCTTGTCGTCGACGGCTTTGACCCCGAGATCCGCCGGCTTCGCCGTGCCCTTGTCGATCGCGGCCGCGTTCTTGATCGGGTAGAGCGCCGTCGTGTACTCGGACTTCGTCGCCGGATCGAGCACCCGCTTCCAGCTCCACTCGAAGTCGCGCGCGGTTAGCGGCGTGCCGTCCGACCACTTGAGCCCGTCCCGCAGCGTGAAGGTGAAGGCGGACGCGTCGGCGTTGGCCTCCATCTTCTCGGCCAGCCCCATCTTGAGCGAGCCGTCGCGCTGGTCGACCGTGACCAGCCCCTCGAAGAGGTTCTGGAGCTGCTCGATCCCCTTGCCGCCCGAGGTCACCCCCGGATCGAAGCGGACCGGCTCCCCCTCCGGCAGCCGGATCGTCTGCTCCGCGGCCAGCTGGTCCTGCATCGCGGCGTTGAGCAGACGCAGGCGGTTGAGGGGCTGCGCCGAGGCGCCGGAGGCCGAGAGCAGGCCCATCCCCACGCCGCCCGCGCCGAGCGCCGCGGCACCCTTCAGCATCGAGCGGCGCGACAACCGCCCGGTCCGCGCGGTCTCTCCTGCCTGCCCGTTTCCCATCGTCTTGGAAGTGAACGTCGAATCATCTGCCACGGCAGTGCTCCTTCTTCCGTCCTCGCGACCGACAGTGAAAACGTTGATTGTTGATTCCTGTACCCTTAATCATACCATCGCCGTGTTCGGAGACCGTGCGGAGGCGCTGACGCGGGTGGTGCCTTGAATGAGGAGATCGGCATGAGTGGATCGACAACCCCGCAA
>JBPCRG010000641.1:0-2919 GCA_050997095.1 Thermomicrobiales bacterium
GCTCTCGACCTCGGAGAGCTCCCGGCCCAGCGGGTCGCCGAAGCCGCCGCCGCCGGGGGACGCCAGCCGGATGCTGTCCCCGGCGCCGAGCTGGACCTTCTCGACCTTGCTGCGGAGCGGCGGGACCCACTCCCGCCCGTCCGTGATCAGCCGCACGTCGTTCGCGCTCGCGGGATGGCCGCCCTCGATCCCGAACGGCACGTGATCGACCCGGTCGCCCAGGATCGACACGACGCACTCCGACAGGGCAGTAATGCCGTAGGCGGTGCCGCAGCCACCCCGGTGCCAGCCGTCGCCGCCGGAGCCTTCGCGAATGCGGTAGTACTCGAAGCGAAGGGGGTAGCGGTGCTCGGACATCTCGACCGACATGAACTTCGCCATCGAGCCTGGCGGCGTGCCGTTGACCAGGCCGTCCGACGCGCGGCTCGCCCCGTAGCCGCCGGGATAGGGATAGACGGCCACGAAATAGCCGCCGCTCTCCGGGTGGCGCCCCGATACGGTCGCGACCCCGGTGGTGCCGAACGGCGCTGCAGGGACCTGGTCGGGGATCGCCTGCGCGAGCGCGCCGAACACGACATCGACCACGCGCTGCGTCACGTCCGTCGTGCCGCCGACCGGGGAGGGGTATTCGGCCGCCAGGATGGTACGGCGCGGGATGGTGAAGCGGGTCGGCCGGAACGCCCCGCCATTGACGGGCACCTCGGGGAAGACGTGCTTCAAGGCGACGAGGCACATCGATTTCGTGGTGCTGTCGGAGATGTTCATCGGCCCCTTGGCGGCCGCCGCGGTCCCGGTGAAGTCGAAATGCAGGTCGCTGCCCGAAACAGTGAGGGACAGGACCACCTTCAGCGGCACGTCCTCCACGCCGTCGTTGTCGAACCAGTCCTCGATCCGGTAGGTCCCGTCCGGGATCTCCGCGATATACGAGCGCATCTGCGTCTCGGACCGGTCCATCATCTCGCGGATGCAGTCCTGCAGCGTCGCCTCGCCATACTTGGCGATGAGCGCATCGAGGCCGCGCCGCCCGACATTGAACACGTTGATCATCGCCGCCAGGTCGCCCTCGATCTGCTGCGGCAGGCGCACGTTCGCCGTGATCAGCCGGACGACGGCGGCGTTGTAGCGGCCCCGCTCGTAGAGCTTCAGCGGCGGGATGATGATGCCGTCCTGGTGGATCTCGGTGGCGGAGGGCGCCCATCCGCCGGGCACGCTGCCGCCCATGTCCATCCAGTGCCCGGTGTTGGCGAACAGGGCGAACAGCCGACCGCCCACGAAGACCGGCGACACCAGCACGACGTCGTTGAGATGGGTGCCGCTGAGATAGGGGTCGTTCAGGATCCAGAGGTCGCCATCCTCGAAGCCGCCCTCGGCCTTCGCTGCCGCGATGACCCGCTGGACGGTCCACTGCATGTTGGCGAGGAACAGCGGCAGGCCGTAGCCGCCCTGCGCGATGGTCTCCCCGCTCTCGGGATCGTACAGCCCGTGCGCGCAGTCGTTGGTCTCCGAGATGATCGGCGAGATCGCCGCCCGGATCAGGTGCAGGTCCATCTCGTCGGCGATCTGCTCCAGCGCGCCGCGCACGACCGCGAGTGTCACGGGGTCCATCACGCCATCTCGACCAGTATGTTGCTGAAGCAATCGACGCGGGCCTGCATGCCGGGCTCGATCACGCTCGTGGTGTCGGCCTGCTCGACGATGGCCGGCCCGTCGAACGCGCAGCCCGGCTGGAGCGTCGCCCGGTCATAGATCGGCGTGTCGATCCAGCGCCCGAAATAGACCGCACGCGTGGCGGAGGGCGTCGCCCGCCTCGGCTCGACGGCATGGGCGGCGCGGCGCTGCTGCCCGGGCCGGACGCCGCGCACCGACGTCTTCAAGCTCACGATCACCGCCGGGATGTCGCCGAGCGTATTGCCGTACTCGCGCCGATAGGCCTCCTGGAACGCCTCGCCCATCCGCGCGGGCGTCCAGTCCGCCTCGACCGGCACGCGCAGCGTATGGATCTGTCCGGTGTAGGACATCTCGGCCGCATGGCTGACGACGACCCGCTCGACCGGGGTCTCCCCCTCGGCAAGCCGCGCCTCGCCGTCACGCCTCTGGCCTTGCAGGACATCCGACACCCAGACGGGATCAAGGTCGCCGACCCGGCGCTCCACGGTCTGCGACTGGTCGTAGCGGATATCCGCGATCGCGCAGCCGAGCACGCAGAGCACGCCGGGATGCGGCGGGATGAGCATGGTGCGGACGCCGACCTCGCGCATGATGGCGGCGCCGTGCAGCGGCTCCGCGCCGCCGAACACGACGAGCACGAAGTCGCGCGGGTCGTGGCCCTGCTCGACGGACAGCAGGCGCGTCCGCCCGGCCATGGGCTGGTTGACGACGGTGAGGATCGCCTCCGCGGTCTCCTCGACGCCCAGCCCGATCTGCCGGCCCAGCTCCCCGATGGCCCTCCGCGCCCCGTCGAGATCAAGCGACTTGAGGTGCTTGAGCCCGATCGGGTGGTCCGCGTTGATCCGCGCGAGCACCGCGTTCACGTCGGTGACGGTCGGCTCCGTCCCGCCCCGCCCGAAGCAGACCGGCCCGGGCACCGCGCCTGCGCTGCGGGGGCCGACCTGCAGGATGCCGCCGCGATCGAGAGCGGCGATCGAGCCGCCGCCGGCGCCGATGGTGTGGACGTCGACCATCGGCAGCCGGAGCGGCACGCGGAAATCGATGTCGGTGGTGTCCGCGACGCGGGGGTTGCCGCCGAGCACGACCGACACGTCGTAGCTGGTGCCGCCCATGTCGGCGGTGATCACGTTGTCGAACCCCGCCTCGGCGGCGAGCTTCGCGGCCGCCATGACGCCCGCGGCCGGATCCGAGCGCACGATGTTCGCCGCCCGGTGCGCGAGCAGCTTCAGCGGCACGAGGCCGCCGTTGGAC
>JBPCRG010000666.1:0-4289 GCA_050997095.1 Thermomicrobiales bacterium
GTTTCAGGCCGCGTTCCAACCGCTTCATCCGAACGAATGCCCCGAGACCCGGCGCTGGTTTTGAATCTGCCATCCCTCCAATTATCTGCGTCTCATACATATTGACAAACCACACCCCACACCTGTAAGATGCACATGTACAATCTGCAAGCCTTACACCGGGAGAGACAGATGGCCCGACCGAGAGAACTGTCCGATCCGATCGCAGGGGCGTCATTCACGCTCACGGTTCCGATCGTGGTCTGGATCGACGAAGAGTCGACGCGGCGCGGCATCAGCAAGGCGGCGTTGGTGCGCGAGATCGTGACCGCCGCCATGCAGGACTCCGACGACGACGCGACCGATCACGAGTCGGCGCTGACTGAGCGGGTGGCCTAAATGGCGCGCTACCAAATCCTGCCGCCGCTCGCCGCCGACGACCACGACCGGCTCGCCGCCAGCATCAGGGAGCGCGGCGTCGAAGTTCCGGTGATCAAGGACGAGCACGGCGAGATCATCGACGGCCACAACCGGGCGATGATTGCGGACTCGCTCGGCATCCGGTACCCCTCCGAAGTTCGCGTCGGGCTCAGCGAGGCGCAGAAGCGGCTGCTGTCGGTCGACCTGAACCTCGCCCGGCGGCAGCTCAACGACGCGCAGAAGGTTGTGCTCGGACAGTCGATCGAAGCCGATGTGGCTGAGGTTTCTCGTCTTCGCATGTTGGCAACCCAAAGCAACCACGCCGCGCAAGAGGCCGCGAGCAGCCTTGGACAAATGTCCATAGCTGCGACGCCGACAACCTCTCGCGACGAAGTCGCCAAGAAGGTCGGGCTCGGGTCCGGGCGCACCTACGAACGCGCCAAGCAGGTGATCGAGGCGGTCAAGGCCCAGCCGGACGGCGACCGGCTCATGCGGCACGTCGAGTCCGGCGACTGGGACATCCCGGAGGCCAAGAAGGAACTGGAGCACCGTGGCGTCGAATGGCGGAAGCCGGCCAACGTGACCGCGATGCCCCGGCCCGGCGAGCGGGCGTCCGCGGAAACGGTCGACGCGGTCGCGGAGATGTTCCTGGAGCCGCAGCTCCCCCACATGTTCGCCCAGGTCGTGCTCGGCATCCAACTGCACATCGCCGACGCGACGCTCAAGGCGACGCGGACGGCGCGGGAGTTCCCGTGGGACCGCGTCACCGACGAGATGCGCGCGGACAAGAGCATCACCGACGCCCTTCGGTTCATCGACGCGGATTTCGGCCGATTGGCCGAGGTCCTTCACCACGCGCGCCTGTCGCAGGCCGGGATTCGGAGCGTGAAATGACGGACGGCACGGAACGGTTCGAGACACTGCGGGAGATCGTGGACGCGATCGACCCCATGCAGATGAACGCCGACTGGGGGCGCGAGTTCGCCCGCGCGGTCTATGACACGGATGACGAGGAATTGATCGTCTACGTGCTGGCGGACGCCGGAGAGTCATACCGATCCTCGCAGTTGTCGAAGCTCCGCAAACGGTCGCGGACGGCGTCGCGCGGACTGGCGGCGACGACGAACGGTCACCGCGCGGAAGCCCTGTACACCCAAATGGACATGCCGATCGTCGTCCCCGGACTTCCACCGATCCCCCTCCGCGACGCGACCCATCTGTTCCTGGTTCCCGCGTGCGCGGCTCTCGAACGGCAGATCGGCGGGTCGCTTCAGAACCTCGCTCTCATGGAGCGAGCCCGCGACGCGAGCGAGCCGTGGCCGGAGACGTCGATCGGCACGCTGATCGACAGCGGCGCGATCACTGCCGAGTCCCTCTCGATCGAACGGGAGGCTTAGATGACAGAACGACAGCCAGTGCCCCCCGACGCGCTCCTCGCGGCGTTCGACGACATCGCCGCCAGGATCGCGGACGGAAGCTACCTACGCCCCGACGTCGGCAGGCGGAGCCCGGACGAGATCGAGGCGGCGGCGCGGCGCGACCTGGCGCGGCGGCTCGATGTTGAGGCCGAGGCCCTTCGCAGCGGACGGTCGCCGCTGCTGAGCGCGGCGGCGGCGCTGCTGGCGGCGCTCGACGTGGACGGGCGGGCGATGGGAATGGGCGTCCGAGCGGCGTGCGACGCGCTGCTGCCCCACGCCTGGGAGTCGGCGGCGACAAAACGGACGGCACGAAAAGTCCGCAAGGTTTACGAGAGCGAATGGGCGCGGCTGGAGCGGCTGCCGGCGGCGGAGCTGGCGGAGTTGTGCGCCGCGGCGGTCGCGTCGCTGACGGAGGCCGCTCATGCGGCCGCGTAGGGGGAGGGTGGTCACGATGTCCGATTTCCTGGTCATGGTCGGGATCCTGGCGGTCGCCGCCGCGGTCGGGAGCGGCGCGGCCGTCTGGCTGCTGCGGATCACGGCGGACGCGGAGGGGCCGGACAGGCATCCGGCGGGCCGCGCCGACGCCGAGCCATTCCTTTGAGCGCGCCGAGACCGCGGTTGCTCGACCTGCCCGGTGGACACCAAACGGTCATTGACCAGGCGGACTATCCGTTGGTCGAAGACCTGACGATGTATCTGGGGGTGAACGGGTACGTCTATTTCTCGCGCTGGGTGAACGGGAAGAGTCAGACCCAGACCTTGCACCGTTTCCTGATGAGTGCTCCCAAAGGCATGCACGTCGATCACGTCAACGGCGACAAGACGGACAACAGGCGGTCCGTAAACCTCCGCGCGGTCACGCCGCAGACGAACCAGGTGAACCGACTGCGGCTCAACAAGAACAACACCTCCGGCATTCGTGGCGTGGCTCATCGACCCCATATGTCGGTCCGCAATCCATGGCGCGCCCAAATCATGGTGAATCATCGCTGCCTGCACCTCGGGATGTTCCCAACCCAGGACGCGGCCGTTGCCGCGCGAAAGGACGCCGAGCGTCGGTTCTTCGAGGAGGTCTGTCCGTGACCAGCAGGCCAAAGCTCTTGGACCTCTATTCCGGAGCCGGAGGATGCGCCGTGGGATATCACCGCGCCGGGTTCGACGTGACGGGCGTCGACATCAATCCGCAGCCTCGTTACCCGTTCGCGTTCGTCCAGGGTGACGCGCTGGAGTACGTGGCGGCGCACGGGCACGAATACGACGCGATCCACGCCTCGCCACCGTGCCAAGCCTACAGCGAGGCGACGCCGCTGCGGTTTCGGGCGCAGAGC
Source organism: Thermomicrobiales bacterium (assembly GCA_050997095.1). GTDB lineage: Bacteria > Chloroflexota > Chloroflexia > Thermomicrobiales > UBA6265 > JBPCRG01. Next base: position 3,146 of record JBPCRG010000666.1, read on the forward strand.
CCTGACCTCATCGCCGCCACGCGGGACGCGCTGGTCACAGTGGGTGTTCCCTTCGCGATCGAGAACGTCGAGAACGCACGGGCGCACATGCGCAACACGGTGATGCTCTGCGGCTCGATGTTTGGAATCGGCGTGAGGCGGCATCGCTATTTCGAGACGTCGCCGTTTTGGTGCATGGCCCCGGCAACGTGTCTGCATCGTGGCCGTCCGGTGGTTCTGAGTCCGGGGAGCAACGCCCGAAAAGGCAGGGGACCGTCTGATATCGCCGAACAGCGCGAGGCCATGGGCATCGACTGGATGACCGGCAAGGAACTGAACCAAGCGATCCCCCCCGCCTACACGGAGTTTGTGGGTACACAAATAAGGAAGTTTCTGGTATGATTCATTCATGGGATTGCCAAAGACAGAATGGCGCACCGGATGCTCCGTCGATGGGTGCCAAGAGGCACACATCGCCAAGGGATTCTGCGTCTTGCACTACCACCGGTGGAAGAAAACCGGATCGACAGATCCGAGCGGCGTCATGTTTGGAAAACGGTCGGCGAAGCCATGTTCCGTCGATGGTTGCGACAGACACATATCCAGCCACGGCCTGTGTTCCGTCCACTGGAAGCGGTTCATGCGACGCGGCGTCACCGTGCCGTTCGTCCCGTCCCGAGCGCCGTATGTGGACGGGCGTGGCTACATCCGCGAACGGGTCGAGGGCGAAAAGCAGGGCATCCTCCAGCACAGGATCGTCATGGAACGTCTTCTTGGTCGACCACTGGCGGCGGACGAGACCGTTCATCACAAGAACGGTATCAAAACCGACAATCGCCCCGAGAACCTCGAACTCTGGCTCAGCAGACATCCTGCTGGCCAGCGAGTTGACGACCTCCTGGCCTTCGCGCGCGAAATCATTGCTCGCTACGGCAAAGAATGCAGCGACCACTAACTCCCCCCTCTTCAGTTCATCGGGCGGCAACTGCTCGCTGCGGTCTCCGCCTCGCCCGCGCTGGCGTCCTGACATGCACACACCTCCGGCCATGGCCTCGGACATCTCCGCTGGTCTCCTCACGGCATTTCCTCACCGGCCTCCGGGAGCGGCGCGGCCGTCTGGCTGCTGCGGATCACGGCGGACGCGGAGGGGCCGGACAGGCATCCG
>JBPCRG010000693.1:0-4555 GCA_050997095.1 Thermomicrobiales bacterium
TCGTAGGGGCGCTGCTTGCTGCGCCCCTACGACGTGCGGCTGGCCTAGCGGTTGCGGGCGATGCGCTGGATGGCGATGGCGGGGGTCAGCGTCTGGCCATCGTGGGGCGACTGCTGGATGGCGCGGATGACGTCGTGGCCGGCGAGGGCGCGGCCGAAGGCGGCGAAGCCTTGGCCGTCGGGGTTGCGGCGGCCGCCGAAGTCGAGCTCCGGCTGGTCGCCGATGCAGAAGAAGATCTCCGAGAGGGCGCTGTCGGGGGAGTCGCGGCCCATCGAGATCGTGCCGCCGAGATGGCGCAGCCCGGTCACGCTTGTCCGCTCCAGCGGGATCACGGCGCCGTCGACGAGCGGATGGGCGGCGTTGGGCCCGGCTTGGATCACTTCGATCTTCACGGCGTTGTCCGGCTGGTTCCGCATGGTGACGGTGCGGTGGAAGCGCCCGCCGTCGTAGGCGCCCGCGTCGACATAATCGAGGAAGTTCGTCGCGGTGATCGGGGCCGCGGCCTCGTCGATCTCCACGGTGATCGCACCCGCGGTGGTCTCGATCACGACGATGGTCCGTTCCGGGTTCGATTCGCTCATGCATCGACTCCATCATTGCATTCAGGATCAGTGCGCCCCTCGGGGCGGGCGCCGACCATGGCCGCCCGTAAGATATGCGTAACCTGCGCCAGAGTCACGCATGATCGCCGCGCGATGATGGGGACGGGCGGCGAACGGTCGCGCCGGCGGCGCTCCGCGTAACGGTCGCGGTCCGCGCGGAACAGAGATGAAGGCTGCGGGGGGATCCGGGGCGATGGCGCTTCGGTGACGCGTGAGGATCGGCGGGGACGGGCGACATGGGCGGAGGCGACGAGTGAGCTGGGGACGACGGGTCGGGACATTGGCGGCGGGGCTGCTCGCGGGGGTGGTCGCGGCGCTCTTCATGACGCTGCTGATGGTGGCGATGCGCTACTGGCTCGGGATCTCGCCGCCGCCTGAGGCGGGGCCGGACCGCTTCGCGCCGACGATCGACATCAAGACGTTCTTCGAGCTCTTCACCCGCTTCGGCGGCTACACCGGCTTGAAGAAGTTCGGGATCATATCGGGCCTGGCCGGGCTCTTCGGAATCGGGGCCGTCGTCGGCGTGGTCTACGCGGCGGTGACCGAAAGCGGGCGGGCGCGGCGGAGCGGCGACGGGCCGTCCGGAGTCTCCCGCCTGAGCCTGCTCTTCATCTCGGTGCTGGCGGCGGTGATGTGGATCGCCACGGCGATCCTGCTCTGGCCGGTGCTGGCGACGAATTACCGCGGGCTGCCGCCGTCGCGGGCGCGCCTTGCGAGTCTGGCCGGGCTACTCGTGGCGTATCTCGGGTTCGCGGCGGCGCTGTTCGTGGCGTACCGCTTCGTGACGCGGCTCTAGACGGCGGTCGAGGTCGATGCCGACGACGGGACGTTGACGCGCGAGATCGTCGGGGTGGGCCGCCCGGTGGGGCGGCGCGCGGTGCTGGCGGGGATCGCGGGGGCGGTGTTGGCGCTGCCCTCCTACGCGCTGATGAAGCGGCTCTACGACCGGGCGACGTTCGCCTACGACGGGCGGCCGTTCAGCGGCCCCGGCGTGACCCCGATCGCCCCGAACGACCGGTTCTACTCGGTGACCAAGAACGTGGTCGATCCCAACGTCGACGCGGACGTCTGGGGGCTCGAGATCTCGGGGCTGGTCGAGCATGGCAGGCGGTACAGCTTCGACGACCTCAAGGCGCTGCCGGCGACGAAGCAGGAGACCACCCTGATGTGCATCAGCAACAAGACCGGGGCGGGCCTGTTCAGCGATGCCCTCTGGACGGGGGTGCCGATGGCCGACCTGCTCCACGCGGCGGGGGTCAAACCGGGGGCGGTCGAGGTCAAGCTGCACGCGGCCGACGGCTACACGGACACCTTCTCGATCGAGAAGGCGCTGGACCCGACCACGATGGTCGTCTACCAGATGAACGGCGAGGCGCTGCCCCAGATCCACGGCTTTCCGGCGCGGCTGGTCGTGCCCGGCCTCTTCGGCGAGAAGAACGTGAAGTGGGTGACCGGGATCGAGGTGATCGACCACGACGGCAAGGGGTTCTACGAGACGCAGGGCTGGGGCCCGAACTTCGAGATCCCGACCCGGTCCGACATCTTCGCCCCGCAATGGACCCGCGGCGGCAGCGGCGACGCCTTCAACGGGCCGATCCGGGTCAACCAGCGGATCACGATCAAGGGGCGCGCCTTCGCCGGGGCCCGCGGCGTGAAGTCGATCGAGATCAGCGTCGACGGCGAGAAGACGTGGCTGCCGGTCACGATCGACTACCCCGGAACGAAGCTGACGTGGGTCTTCTGGAGCCACGTCTGGACGCCGGGCACCGCGGGCGACTACACGGTCACGTCGCGGGCGGTCGACGGCGACGGCGTCCCGCAATCGACGGAGACGCGCGGGATCGTAGCGCAGGGCGCCACGGGATACCACCGGGTGGTGGCCCACGTGGCGTGACTATTGCGCTCACCTTGAAGAACGGGCCGGGAGACCGCGGCGTCCGGCCTGCGCTTCGTTCCGTTTTGCCGTCCGCCGTGCCCGCTGCACCTATCGCGCCGACCGCGCCCTTGGAGACGTGAATGTTCGAGGCGGACGGGCCGCGACACTCAGACGCATGGGACATCCGGCCGGGCTGGGTCGCGGATTCAGAGGACGAGGAGCGGTTCCGCACGCGCGCGGCGCACGCGGGCGAGCGCACTCCCCGACAGCCCGCCGTCCGCCCGCTCTGCGCGCCGATCGTGCAGAGCGCGGCCTATGCGTTCGACGACGCCGATCTCGCCGACCGCGCCTTCGTCTCGGGGGAGGCGCTCTACGCCCGCGACGGCCTGCCGAACGCGCGGGCGCTGGAGCGGGCGGTCGCGGACTTGGAGGGGGCCTAGGCGGCGATCGCCGTCTCGTCGGGAATGGCCGCGATTTCGCTCGCGCTCTTCGGCACGCTCGGCCAGGGCGACCACGTCGTCGCCTCGCGGGAGTGCTACTGCGACACCCGGACCCTGCTCACCGAGAACTTCGCGCGGTTCGGCGTGACCGCCAGCTTCGTCGATCCCGCCGACATCCGGTCGTGGCGGGACGCGGTCACGCCGCGGACCCGGCTCGTGCTCGCCGAGACGATCTCCAACCCCGGCATGGAGCTCGCGGATCTGCCCGCGCTCTCGGCGGTCGCCCACGACGCGGGGGCCGTGCTGCTCGTGGACAACACGTTCGCCACGCCCGCCCTCTGCCGCCCCTTGGAGCACGGCGCCGACCTCGTCGCCCACAGCGCCGGGAAGCTGCTCGGCGGGCATCATGACGTGACCTCCGGCGTGCTGCTCGGAACGCGGCGGCTGCTCGACCCGATCCGCCGCGTCGCCTATCTGACCGGTCCGGTCCTGGCCCCGATGGAGGCGTGGCTGACGCTGCGCGGGATCAAGACGCTGGCCCCGAGGATGGCTTGGGTCTCCCAGACCGCCGTGGCCGTCGCCCGGTTTCTCCGCGGCCACCCTGCGGTCGGTGTCGTCCGCTATCCTGGAGATCCCGACGGCGCGCGCGCGGCGCTGACGCGGCGGCTGCTGCCGGGGGGGGCCGGAGGGTTGATGACGTTCGATCTGACAGGCGGCTGCGGGGCGGCGGACGACTTCTTCAAGGGGCTGCGGATGATCCCCTACGCGGCGACCGTCGGCGGGACGTCGACGATCGTCTCGTATCCGCCGCGGGCGGTCGCCGGCGACGCGCAGCGCAACGGCGATCTGCGCACCCATCGCTGCGCGACCGTGCGGGTCTCGATCGGGCTGGAGGACCCCGTCGACATCGTCGCCGATCTGCGGCGGGCGCTCGACCGCGCGGGCGTTCCGGCGGCGGCGGGACGCGGCGCGGCGGGCGGGGCGGCGTCGTGAGCGGCGGCACGACCGCGCTGGTGACCGGCGGCGCGGGGCTGATCGGGTCGCACATCGTCGACGCCGCGCTGGCGAGGGGCTGGTCGGTGCGGATCCTCGACCGGCTCGAGGCGCAGACGCACCGCGCGGGCAAGCCCCCCTGGGTGCCGGCCGAGGCGGAGTTCATCAAGGGCGACGTCCGCAACCGCCGCGACTGGGAGCGGGCGCTGGCGGGCGTCGACATCGTCTTCCACGAGGCGGCCTACGGCGGCTACATGCCGGAGATCGCCAAGTTCATGCACGTCAACTCCGTCGGCACCGCGCTGATGCTGGAGACGATCCGCGACCGCGGCCTGCCGGTGCGCAAGATCGTGCTGGCGTCGTCGCAGGCGGTCTACAACGAGGGTGCCTACAGCTGCGCCGAGCACGGCAGCTTCTACGGCGTGACCCGCCCGATCGAGCAGCTCGCGCGCGGCGACTACGAGATGCATTGCCCCCGCTGCGGGCGGGCGTCGACCCCGACCCCCACCGACGAGGGGGCGCCGATGGGCGGCGAGAACGTCTACGCGATCAGCAAGGCGGATCAGGAGCGGCTCGTGATCACCTGGGGCCGGGCGACGGGCACGCCCGTGGTCGCCCTGCGCTACTCCTGCACCTACGGCCCG
>JBPCRG010000700.1:0-2860 GCA_050997095.1 Thermomicrobiales bacterium
AAGCGTCGTCAACATGCGGATGGATCCTCTTCTCGTCGATCGCGGCGAACCCGGATCCGGCGGCGTCCCTCGACCCGGCCGGAATTCGGAGCATACCGCAGACGGGACGCGCGCGGGCCCGCGCCGAAGCGCGGTCACGCGATCGCGGTCGCCCCGATCGGCGAGATGTCGTCGATCATCCAGATTCCTCTGGCGCGATCGAGCACGAACCGGTAGCGCTCGGGGGGCGTCGCCGCCGACCGCCGAGGGGCGGTAGCGGACCTCCGCGGTGACCGCCCCGTCGGCCTCGACGCGCAGATCCTTGAAGCCGCCGACGCGCGTCCACGTCTCGACCCCGCGGGCAGGGATCGCCGAGAAGACCCAGTGGAACTCCTCCTCGTCCAGCCCGGTCTCATCCATCGTGCGGAAGAGGAGGGGATCGGTGTAGAGGGCGAAGCCGTGCAGCAACTCGCCGACGTTCGCGCAGAAGAGCAGTTCGCGGACCGTCCGCTCGACGCCCTCCCAGATCTCCGAATCGACGATCTCCGCGTCGCCGTTCGACAGCTGGGAGCGTTCCCCGCCGATTCCGTCAACCGACTCCGCAGGCGACGCCGCGATCTCGACGGCGACGTCGGCCGTGCCCGGATCATCCTGCATGGCCGGCGTCGGCGATCCTCCGCCTACGCGGTCGTCACTCTTCGCCGCCACGGTTCCCGATGCCTTCAGGTCGGGAGCCTCGGGTCGGGGCGCGGCCAAAGCCTGCGGATCCGTCCAGCCAGCGCCTTCACCCCGATCGGTCGCGAAACGGCGGTCGGGCTCGCCCGACTCCCCATCTGCGGACGAAGGCATCGGCGCTTCCCCGTCGCCGGGCGTCTCATCAGACCGGGCCTGCTTCGAGGGTGAGAGATCGACGTTCTCTGGAGCGGTCGCTTCGGCGGGCTCCGCCGTCAAGAGACGGTCTGCGGACGGCTCGTCACGCTTCGGCGGCCGGGACGGTTCGACCGGACCGACTTCCAGACCGTCGCCTGGTGCCGTCCCCCTCTCGACGTCGACCACCCTCGCGGCCGTTGTGGGGTGAGCCGCCGGCACCGGATCTGGAGCGGCGGGGACGTCTGCGGGGCGCGGGGCGAGACGGCGGGGCGCGGCGTCGGCCTCCGCGGGCCCGACCGATGGCTGCGCGGCGCGCGGCGGACGGACGATCGCGAGCGGCCGGATGGACGGCAACGGGGCGCCCTGCCGATCTCCGGGAAAGTCCGGCCCCTCGGGTTTGGGCTGGCAGTCGCCCAGGCGCCTGCGCTCCGCGCCGGACGGCGAGGTGATCCTGCGCAGCCGCTCGCCGACGATCGGATTGGGCGGCGGCGGGTGCTGCGCCCACGTCGCCCGGTTCTGGACGGTCGGGGCCAAGCGGGGCGGGGCGACGTCGTCGCGCTGGGGGAAACGCAGGATCGTCCGCGCATCCTCGACGTTCGGGGAGGGCTCCGCGGCGGGATCGACGCCTTCCTGACGGGAACCCTTCTCGCCGAACCGGTGCCGAGGGCGCCGGTTCCGCCAGCTGAAGCTGATCAACGTCACGGCGCCGAGCACCAGGGTGGCGATCGCGAAGATCTGCCAGACGCCCAGCGGCTCGTTCGGCGACGGCGTGGGGGGCGGCGGGAGCGTCCCGCTGACCGCGAGCAGCAACGCGGGGATCATGGCGTCCCGCCCTCGTGGCCAGTTCGGGCACCGATCGGCAGCGGCGAAAGTCCGCCCGACCGCATCCGCCGTTTGAGCAGCAGGCCGGCGGATGCGGCGGCCACGCCGGCGCCGGCCAACGGGAGAATCAAGGGCTCGCCCCCTGCCCCGACCATCGGGCCGATTCCCGTGCGGGGAGCCGCAGCCACAGCGATGCCCGGCGTCGGGGTCGGAGCGGCGCGGACCTTCCTGCGGAGAATCCTCCCGCAGGCGACCGCGGAACCCGCATCCAGCGACGTCACCGCCGGCGAGGCGGAATGGATCATCACCACATGCGGTCCCGGGAACAGGTCGGGCACGCTCAGGTCGATCGTCGTCGCGCTCGCCGCGCCCGAATCGACGATCGAGAGGGGGACGTCCGGCATCGCCGCGGCATGCGCGCACGTTCCGGAGCGGATGTCGGGCAGATAGCGGTCGCCGCCGACGCCGGTGATCGCCACCTTGACGACCGTGACCCCGTCGGCTCGGACGAACGTCGCCACGCCCTTGACCCCCGAGCCGCCGACGGCGCTCAGCGGCACGGTGACCCGCGATTCACGATCGATCTTCGCGGAATCGGCTGCGGCGCCGGCAACGACGAGGAGAAGGGCTGCCAGCATCGCCGAGATCGCTGCGACGACGGATGCCCGACGCGCGGCCGACCCGAGACGATTCGCCGACGGGTCGACGCTCATGGCAGCTGGATCACGCGGACGGCACGGATCGTCAGCGGGACGCCGCTGCTCCAGACCGCGATCTGCGACCCCGCGGCCGTCGCGCCGCCGTCGGCCTCCGCGATGGGGACGCCATCGACCAGCAGGCGGACGCGTGCGCCCGAGACCTCGATCCTGAACAGTCGCCAACCGGGCTGGAGCGCCGCCGGCGCGATCGTCAGCACCTTCTGATCGGCCCAGATCTTGCCGGCCTCGTCGCATGCCCATTCCACGCCGGCCGCGACAAAGCCGCGTTCGCTCCCGCGGACGCCGATCCCGAAATTGCGCGGACACTCGCCCTTCGCGTCGATCGAGACCTCGACCTCCACCGCGTAGTTGGCCGAAAGGTTCGGGACCGCCGACAGCAGCACCCAGTCGCGGAGCCCGGAGCCGTCGGCGACCAGTCCGCCGCCGAAGAGCCAGCCCTTTTCGGGCACGGTGAACGCCGAGGACTCGGC
>JBPCRG010000049.1:0-7206 GCA_050997095.1 Thermomicrobiales bacterium
TGCGGCGCGGACGCCCGGTGGACGTGCCATATTCGTTGCCGCGCTGCCGGATCAACTCCCCGGTCCCATCCTTGAGCTCGGTCGGCAGCGGCCCGTCGCCGACCCTTGTGCTGTACGCCTTGTAGACCGCGATCACCCGCTGGACCTGGGTGGGCGCGACGCCGGCGCCCTGGCACGCCCCGGCGGCGGTGGGGGAGGAGGAGGTGACGTACGGATAGGTGCCGTAGTCGATGTCGAGCATCGCGCCTTGCGCGCATTCGACGAGCACGTTGTGGCCGGCCGCGAGTTCGTCCTGGACGATCATCTCCGATGGCGCGACGTGTTCGCGCAGGCGGGATCCGGCGGCCACGAGTTCCCGATAGAGGTCCGAGGCGTTCAACGGCTCGCCGCCGTAGATCTTGCCGATCAGGTCGTTCTTGATCTGGACCTCGATCGTGAGCTTGCGGAGCAGCGCGGCCCCGTCGATCAGGTCCGCGACGCGGATGCCGTGGCGGCTCATCTTATCGGCGTAGGCCGGGCCGTTGCCGCGGAGGGTGGTGCCGATTCCGGCGCCGCCGCGCGACGTCTCATCGAACCGGTCGATCGCCGCGTGGTAGGGCAGGACCAGATGGGCGCGGTCGGAGATGACGAGATTGGCGGAGGAGACGCCCCGCGCCGTCAAACCGTCGATCTCCTTGAGCAGGGCGAACGGGTCGACGACGACTCCCGCCCCGATGATGCAGCGGCATTCGGGGTTGAGGATTCCCGACGGGATGAGGTGCATCTTGAAGACGCCGGCGTCGGTGGAGATCGTATGCCCGGCGTTGCTGCCGCCGTTGGCGCGGACGACCGCATGGGCGTCGGCGGCGAGGGCGTCCGTGAGCTTCCCTTTGCCCTCGTCGCCCCACTGTCCGCCCATGATGATTGTCGCCGGCATCGTTTCCCCTTCGAATCTGGACACTGTGCGGACGGCGCTTGACATGGCCGGGCCGGGCGCATCGCCCGCCCTCCGGCGCGCACGCACTATACCCGAGCGCCTGGGCTCGAGGCCGGTCCCAAGCGCAGCGGTTTTGAAACGCGGCGCCGGCAGCCGATCGGAGCTGCGGGCGATGCAGGCTTCGGGACCTACGCCGGCTGCCGCGACTCCTGCAGTCGACGGAAGAGGGCCTGCTCCTCTTCGGAGAGATCGACGGGCAGGACCACCCGCATCTTCGCGAGCAGATCGCCGTACTCGGCAGGGTCGGCTTTCGCGCTCGGCATGCCCTTGTTGCGGAGGCGAAAGACGCGGCCATTCTGCGACCCGGGCGGAATGGTCAGCGCGAGCCGGCCGGTGGGCGTTGCGACCGGCGCCTCTCCGCCGAGGATCGCGGTGTAGAGCGGCACGTCGAAATCGGTGCGGAGGTTGTCCCCCTCCCGCTCGAACCGTTCGCTCGGCCGCACCGTTACGTCGAGCACGACGTCGCCGCTCGGGCCGCCATTGGCGCCCGGAGCTCCTTGGCCAGCCGCGCGGATCTTCGCTCCGGTTTTGACGCCGGCCGGAATCTTGACCTCGATCGTCTTCGCCCGGGGTACCGTGCCCGCGCCGTCGCAGGTCGGACAGGTGGCGCCGCGGGCGACGCCGGCGCCGTGGCAGGTTCCGCACGTCTCGGGGGTCTTGACCGTGATGCGACGCGTCGCCCCGGCGAACGACTCCTCGAACGAGATCTCGACACTGACGGTGAGGTTCTCTCCGCGGTGCTTCACCGTCCGCGCGGGGCCGCGGCGGCCGAACATCGACTGCATGAAATCGCCGAGGCCGTCCTCGCCGCCGTCGGTCTCCATCCGGAAGGTCGACGGGCCACGCTGCTCCGACGGCCGGGAGGATGCCGCGCCGGGCCGGAAGGGGGAAGATGACGCGCCCCTCGGCTCATCGCCGGTGAGGCCGGCCTCGCGGTAGTGGGTCCAGTCGTCGCCGTACCGGTCGTACAGTTTTCGGGAGGCGGGATTGGAGAGCACCTCGTTGGCCTCGTTCGCCTCCTTGAAGCGCTCCTCCGCCTTGTTGTCGTTCGGATTGATGTCGGGATGGTTCTTCCGCGCGATCTTGCGAAACGCCGCTTTGACCGCCTTTTGGTCGACGTCGCGGTTGAGCCCGAGAATCTTGTAGTAATCCTTGGCCGGGGTCGTCGCCACGCAGCCACCTCCGCTTTGCATGCAACGAACGACGAGGGTGGAAGGCTACCGGCGCGATGTTCCGGCGGTGAAACGGCTCTTGCTCAGGTCCATCGTCTGTGCCTTGCGGTAGGTCCGGCGCAGGACGAAGGCGGAACCGCCCATCGCGGCGAGACCGAGCGGCGGGAAGAGCACGGCGGCGATCGCGGTCACGGCGCAGAGGGCGTCTTCGATGGTGCTGACGATCGGGTTGCCGAAACCGCCGGTGTTCAACGTGATCTGCGGCCTGGCGATGGTCTTGACCCAATGGACGGCGCCGGCGATGAGCAGGCCGAGGACCATGGCGATCAAAGGATGCAGGGAGTCGTCGGCATTGGTGACCGCCATGAACAGGATGGCGCCCGTGGCGGGCCGAATCGCGGATTGGACGAGGTCGTTGACGTGGTCGACCTTCGGGATCTTGTCGGCCACCAGCTCCACAGTGAGCAGTGCGAGCAGGACGAGGATGCCGAGGGTGGACGAGATGAAGTCGTAAGGACGCTCCAGCGTGAACTGGCTGGTCGCCCGGTCGGCGATGGCGACGATGAGCAGCGGGAAGTAGGCGTTCAGACCGGACGCCGCGGCCAACGGGATGCCCATGAGGATCGGACTGTCCACTTGTCGGCTCCCGATGCGCGCGCCGCGCGCGCGGATGTGGCTCGAAACTTACCGCAGACGCTTGTCCGGACGGGCGAGTATAGCATCCACCATGACGGGAACCGCCCCAGACCGACGTCGGCCGCGGCGTCGACGCCAACCGGTGCAAAAACATCGCGTGGGCCGGATTCAGCGGGTCGTAGATCGAGTTCGAAGGGAAGGCGCGCTATTTTTCAGGCCGGGCGCATCTCCACCTGCCCGAACACCCGCCGTGAACGCTTCTCGCGCCGAGGCTGTCGTACCCGGGACCGTCGCACGGCTGGATCGTCATGTCATGCGAGGGCCGTCGGCACGTGGGTCCCAAGCCGGCGGGGACGCAAGCCGCCCCTCCGTTCGGAGGGGCGGCTTGCGTCAAGTTCGACCAACTCAGCGATACCAACTGCGTAACGTTCCACGATCAGAGCTTGTGGAACATCGACGATTCTTGGGGAAGCCCGAACGGATCAGGCGAGCGAGCGGACGACGGTGACCAGCTTGCCTTGAATCTCGACGTTGTCCGCCCGGGTGTAGATCGGCTCCATCGTGGAGTTCGCGGGTTGGAGGCGGACCCGGTCGCCCTCGCGATAGAAGCGCTTGAGCGTGGTTTCCTTCTGCTCCTTGAGCCAGACGGCGACGGTCTCCCCGTTCTCGCAGGTCTCCTGCTGGCGGAGCAGCACGATGTCGCCGTCGTTGATGAGCGCGTCGACCATGGAGTAGCCGCGCACCCGCAGCGCGAACAGGCCGCGTCCGTTCTCCGGCACGAGTTCCCCGCTGAGTTCGATCGATTCGACCGAGTCGGCCCCTTCGAGATCGCCGGGCACCGGAATCGGAAGACCGGCGGCGATCTGGCCGATGACCGGAATGGTGACGATGTTGCGGCGTCCGCTCGCGCGGCCGACGAGTTCGATGCCGCGGGAGATGTTCTTGTTCCGCCGGATGTGGTTTCTGGTCTCCAGCACTTTGAGGTTGTAGTCGACGACGCTTGTCGAGGAGATGTTCAACTCATGCTGGATGTCGCGGATCGTCGGCGGATAGTCGTTCTCGATCAAAAATTCGGCGATGAAATCGAGGATCGCCTGCTGCCGACGTGAGATGTCTTTCATCTTTTGTCTCTCCCATGTCCGGGAATGCCCGCAAAGCCCCAAGAGTGGCGGAACACTGCGGAGCGCGGCGATGCGAGGTCGTCCGCCGCTTCATTATAGGGACGAACACTTGTTCGTGTCAATCCGGGATGGGTCCATTGGGGGATTCTCCGCAGGTCCGCGGATTTCTAGAATTCTATGGAGCGCGAGCTCGGGCGTATCCCGTGATCCGCCCCGTCGGTTGAGGACGCGACAGGTGACCCATACGACATGAACATGCTCGACATCGGCATCGTCGTGGCTTTCACGGCGATCACGGGGGTTGGCTTTCTCAGCGGGATCTCGAAGGTCGTGGAGCCGATCCTCGCGTTGTACCTCTCCGCCGTGTTCGCCGGAGCCTTTTACGAATCCGTGACCACGGCGACCAGACGCCATCTGTTGTCGATGGGGACGGAAACCAGCCACCTGTTGTTCTTCATCGTGCTCTTCCTCATCGCCGGCGGCGCGCTGACCGCCACGCTTTCGCAGTGGATCGGCAACGTCAAGCTGCCGCGTCGGGTCGAAATAGTCGATAATCTCGGCGGGTCGGCGCTGGGGATCATCGTCTCCGGTCTCGCTGTGACCTTGGCAGTCATGTTGCTTTCGATAATGCTGCAGGCGCTGAACCAGTCGTCCGTGCTGGTCGGAGGTGACGCGGCGGTCGGCTTCCTCCACACCCAGATCAATCAGTCGGCGCTCGTGCCCGTGTTCCTGAAGATGGCGCCGTTCTTCGTCCAGATGATCTCGCCGTGGTTTCCGAGCGGATTGCCGCCGATTCTCTCAGGAACGCCGATAGGATAGTCCTCGCGTGACCTCTCAGATTCTCGACGAGGCGGTGCTCGCAAAATTGGAGTTTCCGGCGATCCGCAGCCGGCTCGCGTCGCGGTGCCAATTTTCGGCGGCGGCGGAGTTGGCGGCGGTCGTCGCGGCATCGACGGATCCTGCGGCGGTCGATCATGTACTCGCGATGACCGCCGAGGCCGTCGATCTTCAGACGAACTTCCCCGATGTCGCGGTCGGAGGCGCGCGCGACGTCAGAGAATTGGCGGGACGAGCCGCCAAGGGCAGCCGCCTCCAACCCGCGGAACTGCTTCTGATCTCCGACATGCTCTCGGCGGGCCGCCTGCTGCGGCGGGCGTTCTTCCGCGTCCTGGATGCGGAGGTCCGCTTTTCGCGGCTCGGGACATTCATCGGCGAGATCGCGGAACTTCCCGGACTCGAAGGAGGCATCTCCCGGTCGATCAGCCCCCACGGGGACGTGCTCGACGGGGCGAGCGACGAGCTCGGCAGAATCCGGAGGGCGACGCGGGTCGCGCAGGGACGGCTGCTGGACCGCCTGAACGCGATGATCAACGGCGGCAAGTACGCGGCGCAGGTGCAGGACGCGATCATCACCACCCGGGACGGGCGGTACGTGATCCCGATCAATGCCGAGTCGCGCTCTCAGGTCCCGGGCGTGGTGCACGACACGTCGTCCAGCGGACAGAAGCTTTTCCTGGAGCCGCTCGAGGTCGTCGAACTGAACAACGCCTGGCGGGAGGGGCAGATCGCGGAGCGGCGGGAGATCGAGCGGATTCTGGACGTGCTGAGCGACGACGTCGGTAAGAACGCGGATCCGCTCGTCGCGACCGTCGGCGCCGTCGCGTCGTTCGATCTGGCGCTCGCGAAGGCGCGGCTCGCGTTCGACATGAAGGCGAACCGGCCTCGGCTGTGGCAGGGAGCGGCGCGGTCCAAGCAGGGCCACCCGACCAAGTTCGTCTCGCTGGTGCGGGCGCGGCATCCGTTGATCGACCTGGCGACGGTCGTCCTGGTCGACGTCGAGCTCGGCGGCGACTTCCGGGTGCTGCTGATCACCGGGCCGAACACGGGCGGCAAGACCGTGACCCTGAAGACGGTCGGACTGCTGACCGCGATGGCGCAGGCGGGTCTGTTCATCCCGGCCGACGACCAGTCGATCGTGAGCGTGTTCGAGACGATCTACGTGGACGTCGGCGACGAGCAGAGCATCGCGCAGAGCCTCTCCACATTCTCCTCCCACATGCGGAACATCATCTCGATGCTCCAGCGGGTCGACGCGAAGAGTCTCGTCCTGCTCGACGAGATGGGCGCCGGAACCGATCCGCAGGAGGGCTCGGCGCTGGCGCGGGCGCTGATCTCGACGCTCCTCGAGCGGGGGCCGCTGATGATCGCGACGACCCACTATTCCGAGGTGAAGGCGTACGCCTACGCGACGGCGGGCGTCGAGAACGCGAGCGTCGAGTTCGACGTGCAGACGCTGGCGCCGACGTACAGGTTGACGATCGGGGTGCCGGGACGGTCGAATGCGATCGCGATCGCGCGCCGGCTGGGCATGCCGCGCGTCGTCCTGGAGCGCGCGAGCAAGCTGGTGGACCCGCTGGAGATCCGCGCGGACGCGCTGTTGGAGGACATCCGGCGGCGGCGGGACGAGACCGAGGCCGCCCAAGTCCGCGTCCGCGAGACGGAGCGGCGGAGCGAGGCGATCCGCGAGGAGGCGTCGCAGGCGTTGGCGGAGGCGCAGGCCATCCGCCGGGAGGCGCAGGAGTCTGCGCTCTCCGAAGCCGAGGCCGAGCTGGGGCAGGCGCGGCAGCTGCTCCGCCGTTTCGAGCGGGAACGGGAGGCGGGCGCACCGTGGGCGGAGCCGGCCACGACGCCGCGCGAGGAGGTCGAGCTGACGGCGGCGGCCCTGAAACGCGCGCGGCAGGCCCTGAACGCGCGTCGTCCGGCGACAAAGCAGGGGGCGGCGCTTCGGGTGGGGGACCGGGTGATGGTGGTGCCGCTGAATCAGGAGGGCGAGGTCGTCTCGGTCGACGGCAAGTCCGCCGAGGTGGCGCTCGGCGCGATCAAGCTTCGGCAGCCGCTCGACCTGCTGAAGCGTCTGGACCGGGCGCCGAAGGAGACGCAGAAGCGCACCTATGTCCTGCCTGCGTCGGCGTCGGCGTTCGTCTCGATGGAGATCGACGTGCGGGGAAACCGCGCAGCCGAGCTCGAGCCGATCCTGGAGCGCTATCTGAACGACGCGTTCCGGTCGGGCCTGCCGATGGTGCGGATCATCCATGGCAAGGGCACGGGGGCGCTGCGAAAGGTCGTCGGCGAATACGTCGCGACGAGCCCGGTCGTCCTCCGGTCCGAGATCGCGCCTCAGAACGAGGGCGGGGACGGGGCGACCGTGGCGTATTTGAAGGCGGATTAGCCAACCCGGCGCCATCCGGGTTTAGAGCGCCTATCAAAACCTGGCATGCCGTCTGCGGGTCGTGGAGCGACT
>JBPCRG010000011.1:0-9889 GCA_050997095.1 Thermomicrobiales bacterium
CGTAGTCGGAGGTGAAGCGCGTGCCGACCGCGAGCACCACGTCGGCCTGCGCGAAGAGCTCGCCGTCGGCGAGCCAGCCGTGGGCGAGGCGATGCCGGTCGGAGATGGCGCCCTTGCCGTTGCGGGAGACGACCACCGGGGCCTCCAGCATCTCCGCCAGCGCGAGGAGCTCGGGCGACGCCGACGAGCGGAGGATGCCGCCGCCCGCATAGATGAGCGGGGACTTGGCCTCGCCAAGCAGCTTGGCGGTCCGGGCGAGCAGATCGGGGTCGCCCGCGGGCCGGGCGCGCTGCGGAGTCGGCGGCAGCAGGCTGAAGGTGGCTTTGGCGAAGAGGGTGTCCTGCGGTGACTCGATCTCCACGGGCCGGGGCCGCCCGGTGCGCAACTGCCGGAACGCCTCGTCGACGAGCGCGGGGATCGCCTCGGGAACCGTCGCGCGGGCGGCGTGCTTCGTGACCGAGCGGATCATCTGGAGTTGGTTGGGGATCTCGTGGAGCAGACCGCGCCCGACCTCGATCATGTCGGACCGGATCTGTCCGGTGACGCAGAGGACCGGCGAGTTGCAGGCGTAGGCGGTCGAGAGCGCGGCGGTGGCGTTGAGCAGCCCCGGGCCCGGCACGACGACGCAGACGCCCTCCCGCCCGGTGACGCGCGCGTAGCCGTCGGCCATGTATGCGGTCGCCTGCTCGTGCCGCGTGTGGATCACGCGGAAGGAATCGCGGTCGTCGTAGAGCGCCTCGAAGAAACCGTCGAGCTGCACGCCGGGCAGGGCGAAGAGCGTGTCGACACCCTGCCGCTTGAGCATTCCGACTAATGCCTGACCGCCGGTCATCTCCCGGGCGTCGAGCGGAGATGACTCGATCGGCGCCGACGGCGCGTCTTTATGTGCGACCTGTACCACTGGGCGGTTCCTTTCCCCTGATTCGGCGATCTCGATCACACGATCCGAGACCGCGGATTTTGCTGCCGGGGAATTGTACGTGAACGATCCCACCCCGTTTCGGCCGCGCGGGGAGGCGCGCGCCGCATCCCGATCGGGAAGTCGGAGCGGAAGGGAGGCTCAGACCGGCAGATCGCGGCGCGAAAATACCGCGCCCCCGGCGACGATCGCGATCAACCCGACCAGCCCGAGCACCACGATGTTGAGCAGGGGCAGCGACCCGCGCGCGAGGGCCTGCGACGGGTCGTAGTAGTGGAAGACGCTGAAAGGGTCGATCGGCTGCAGGAATGCCCAGAGCGCGGCGAAATAGTCGATCACGTAGGAGACGATGAACGCGCCCAGCGCCCAGCCTATCGCCTGACCCATCGAGTTCGCCCGCGCCGAGAAGAGCAGCGTCAACCCGCCGATCGCCCAGACCAGCAGCCACGAGGACATGCCGGTGGCGAGGAAGTGCCGGTAGGGAAAGGCTTTGGCGGGCGGCGCGATCCCCAGCCCCAGCAGCATCCCGATCGGCCCGATCGAAGCGACCAGAATCGAGACCACGACGAACCCGGCCACGCGGGAGAGGTAGAGCCGGCTTCGGGAGACCGGTCGGCAGAGCGTGAACTGGATCGTGCCCCGCTCCATCTCCCCGGCCAGACTTCGCGCCACGAACCAGACCACCGTGGTCGTGCTGAGGATCAGGTAGGCGGGATGGGTGAAGCCGAGGGAGAGGTAGCCGGCGAGCCCAACCGTGGTCAGGAAGTCCGGCGTCACGTTCATCAGGGCCCAGAACGAGGGCGGCACGATGCTCAGCAGCGGCGCCAGCCGGTCAAGGTCGCCGAACGAGCGCAGGGCGATGGGCTGGATCAATTCGAACACCGCGATGCCGATGAGGAGCGAAAGCAGCCCGATCGAGGAGCGCCGCAGCTGCCAGAGCACCGATGAGAGGACGACGGTCATCGCGGGACGCCCGCCTTCACGTGCCCGTTCGACGCGGAGACCGCGGAGGCACCGCCCTCGCGCTGGTCGTAGAAGCCCATGAAGATGTCGTCCAGTCCGGGCGGGGCGATCACGATGTCGGCGACGTCGTGGCCGGCGAGCGCGGCGATGAGCCCGTTCACGTCCCGGTCGAGCAGCAGCGTCACCCGGGCGCCCTCCCGCTCCAGCTCCGTCATCCCCGAGAGTCGGTCGAGGCCGGGGGGAATCGCGGAGGCGAACGTGACGACCGCGCGCCGCCGCTGCAGGCGCTTCAACCCCTCGACGGTCTCCTCGGCGACCAATCTGCCGCCTTTGACGACGGCGACCAGTTCGCAGGTGCGCTCGACCTCCGCGAGATCGTGCGACGACATGAAGATCTTCGTCCCCCCTGCGTTGAGGGAGCGGAGCACCTCGTCGAAATTGCGCTGGATCAGCGGATCGAGCCCGTCGGTCGGCTCGTCGAGGATGAGCAGGCGCGGGTTGTGCTGCATCGTCGCGGTCAACGCGAGTTTCTGGCGCATGCCCTTGGAGTAGGCGCTCAGGCGCCGCGAGAGGGCGTCGCGGCCCAGCTCCAACGCCTCCAGCAGGCGGTCGCGCGTGATCGGCGGCCGCCCCGAGAGTTTCGCCGCGTAGTCGAGCTGGGCGAGCCCGGTCATCTCGGGGAAAAGGTTGTCCGGCTGGACGAGGAAGCCGAGGTCGCGCCGGGCGGCGACGCCGTCCTTCCACGTCTCGTGGCCGAAAATCGTGGCCGAGCCGCTGGAGGCGCGGAGGAACCCCATGAGCAGTTTGATCGTGGTGGTTTTGCCGGCGCCGTTGGGGCCGAGGAAGCCGTAGATCGAGCCGAGGGGGATCGTCAGATCGAGGTCCTGAAGCGCCGTCAGGGCTCCGTACCGTTTGGTCAGGCCCCTTGTCACAATCGCGGATTCGCGCGCGGATCGACCGTTGTCCATGGACGGGAGGTTAGCATCCTCCCACCCGCGGGGCCAATGCCATATGCTGACGAGGCTACGCCGTCGAGAGTGGGCGGTAAGCAGTAGGCAGTCGGCCGCCACGCGCGGCATGCAGAGAACAGCGCGGACGGTTTCGACGTTTGGATCTGCAGACACGTCCTTCGACAGGAGATTTGTTCGATGTTGGGGTTTCCGAGCGCTGAGGGGCATTCCGAAGGTTCCGGTTGGGATCGGCGCAGGATCGGGCCGGTCTACGGCGCGTCGGGCATGGTCGCCAGCGCGCATCCCTTGGTCACGAGCGCCGGAATCGACGTCCTGCGTGACGGGGGGAACGCGGTCGACGCCGCGGTGGCGGCGGCGGTTGTCGCCTCCGTGGTGATGCCGGAGATGTGCGGGCTCGGGGGCGACCTCTTCGCGATCGTCCACGACCCGGCGTCCGCGCGGACGCTCTCGTTTCTGGGGAGCGGGATCGCGCCCCGGTCCGCGACGATCGGGCAGATGCGCGCGGCGGGCGAGGACGGGAGGATGCCGTATCACGGGCTCCTCGCGGTCGGGGTCCCCGGCATGGTCGACGGCTACTTCGCGATGCTCGGCCGCTTCGGCTCCATGCCGTTCGCGCGGTTGGCCGAGCAGGCGGTCGACTACGCCGAGCGGGGCCATCCCCTCACCGCCGACTGCGCGGCCGCGATCGACGAGAATCGCGGACTGCTGGCGTCGTTCCCCTCCTCCGCCGCCGTGTTCCTGCCGGGGGGCGACCCGCCGCGGGCGGGAGGCATCCTGAGGCAGCCCGATCTCGCGCGCACCCTGCGCACCGTGGCGGCGGAGGGGGCGGACGCGTTCTACCGCGGTTCGATCGCGCGGCGGATCGCCGCGTGGATGGCGGGCAACGGGGGGGCGATGACCGCCGAGGACCTCGCGGGCCACCGCACGGACGTCGGGCAGCCGATCTCCACGACCTATCGCGACCACGTCGTGCATCAGACCGGACTGCCGACGCAGGGCATGATCCTGCTGGAGAGCCTGAACATCGTGGAGCAGGCGAACCCGGGGATCGCCCGGGTCGACTCAGCGGATTGGACGCATCTGCTGGTCGAGGCCAAGAAACTCGCCTACGCCGACCGTCTCGGTTTCGCGGCGGACCCCGCGTTCGCCGCGGAGCCCAGCGGCTTCCTCCTCTCCAAAGCATGGGCGGGCCGCCGCGCCGCGCTGATCGACATGGCGCGGAGCGCCGAGGGCGTCCCCGCCGGAGCGCACGAGGCGGGGGACACGACGCATCTCTGCGTGGTCGACGGCGACGGGATGATGGTCTCGCTGATCCAATCGGTCTCGAGCGCGTTCGGCTGCGGCGTGGTGGCGGGCGACACCGGGATCGTCCTCAACAACCGCGTCGGCCGCGGCTTCTCGCTGGACGAGGGCCATCCGAACATCTTCGCGCCGGGCAAGAAGACGATGCACACGCTCAACTGCTTCCTGATCGCCGACGCGTCAGGAACCCCGGTGCTCGTCGGCGGCACGCCGGGCGGCGACGGGCAGCCGCAATGGAACCTGCAGATGATCTCCGCGCTGATCGACGGGGGGCGCGACGTGCAGGCCGCGATCGAGACGCCGCGCTGGACGAGCTGGCCCGGCACCGATCCGCTCTCGCTGCCGAACCGCTGCGAGCTGCGGACGGAGGATCGCTGCGGCGAGCCGACGATGGCCGATCTCGCCGCGCGGGGCCATCGCGTCGTGCGCCAAGGCGCGTGGGCGGGCGGGGGCGCCGCGCAGTTGATCGCCCGCGACCCGGCGACCGGCGTGCTGGCGGGAGGCTCGGATCCGCGGGTCGAGGGCATGGCCGCCGGCTTCTAGACGATGCGGCTGCGCGGCCTTCCCGACGATGCCCGAACGTTCAGACTCGACGGGGTCGCCGACGGCCGCCCCGGAATCTGGAGGAAGCGCGATGGAAGGGCAGGAATCGACCGGCGAATCATTCGCGGACCGGGTGGCGGCGGCGGTGCGGCGCGCCGACAGCCTCGTCTGCGTCGGACTCGATCCGGACATTGCGCGATTCCCCGCCGCGCTGCAGGCGCTCCCGCCGCGGGAGGCGCTCATCCGCTTCAACCGGGCGATCATCGAGGCGACGAGCGACCTCGTCTGCGCCTACAAGGCGAACCTCGGGTTCTTCACCGCCTACGGTCTGCCGGGGCTGGAGGCGCTCGTCGAGACGCGGCGGCTCGTGCCTCCGCACATTCCCGTTATCCTCGACTCCAAGGTCGGCGACATCGGCAGCACGGCGGCGGCGTACGCGCGCGGGTATTTCGATGAATGGGACTTCGACGCGGTGACCGCGAACCCCTATCTCGGCGAGGACAGCCTCGCCCCGTTCCTCGCCCATCCAGGGCGCGGGGTGATCGTCCTCTGCAAAACGAGCAACCCCGGAAGCGGCGAGCTCCAGGACCTCGCGGTCGGAGACGGCGCGGGCACGGCGCAACCGCTTTTCCTCGCGCTGGCGGAACGCGCGGAGCGGTGGGCGGCGGACTATCCGGCGACCGTCGGTCTCGTCGTCGGCGCCACCTATCCGGAACAACTCGCCCAGGTGTGGGCGCGATGCCCGCGCCTGCCGATCCTGCTCCCCGGGGTCGGGGCGCAGGCGGGCGACCTGGCGGCGGCGGTCCGCGGCGGGCTCGACGCGGACCGGGCGGGCCTGATCGTCGCGGCCTCCCGCTCGATTATGTACGCGGGCAACGAGGCGGATTTCGCGGACCACGCCCGGAGCGCGACGGCACGCCTGCGAAACGAGGTCAACGCGGCCCGCGCCGATGCCGCGATGAGCGACTGACGCCTCCACAGGACTCGAGACCAAACGCCGCGGGGCGGAATGGTGCTCTGCGCACTCTCAATCGGCACCATTGCCGACGCCGCCGCGACGCCCCATACCCGTCATTCCGAGCGGAGCCCGCGGGCGGAGTCAAGGAATCCCTTCGACCGAGGGGAGAACCGTCGTCGTTTGGAGCGCCGGCCCATGACGTCGCACGGCCCGACAGCGTCGCCAAAATGACATCGGGGACCATAGCCAACCGCTCGGGCACATGCTAGGATTTGAGCGGGTTCCCCGCTCAGCCCGACACCCCAGCCAAGCGTCCCGTTCGTCGCCGCCACGGCGGGAGCGGTGGCCATCAGGAGCCTTGCACCGATGATGTCGAGGAATCACAGCGTTCTCCACCGATCGCGCCGCCGGGTGTTCGCCATCTCGACGCTGCTCGCGCTCCTGACCGTCGGAAACGTGCTGACTCCGGCCGGGGCGGCCGCGCAGGACGCATCGTCCCAGAACGTGATCGACCAGTTCGCCAACGTGGCGTTGCCGGGCGACTTGGGGCAGGTGGGCGTGCAGGCCTATGTGCCCGCGTCCGAGCACACCGTTCGGGGATACCTGCTCGACTACTGGCGGGCCAACGGCGCCGCCTCCGTCTTTGGAGACCCGATCTCCGAACCCTTCGCCAGCGCGAACGGCTTCTACAGCCAGGCCTTCGCCGGGGGAGTTTTCCAATACATCCCTGATCTCGTCTGGACGGATTCTCCCGCGGTAAGTCTGATGCCGATCAGCCAGCCGCTGCTCAACGACCGCATCGGCGACTTCCGCGCCGACGGCCGCCGCGAGGGCGGCGGGGGCGACCGGCGGACGAACTCTTGGCGCCCGCTCGATCCCAACGGCAATGCGGTGCAACGCGCGGTCAACGGCGGCGGCACATTTTCGAGCCAGACGGGGCACACCATCACCAACGAATTTCTGACGTGGTATCAGGCCCACGAAGGGGCGTCGTATCTCGGAAATCCGATCAGCCAGCCGCTGGCCGAGCGCGGGATGACGGTCCAGTATTTCGACGGGGCGCTCCTGATGCGCAACGACAGCGGCGTCGTCTCCGTCGCCCCGCTGGCGCAGGAAGGGGCGGCGAAGCTCGGCATCGACACGACGGCCGTCGCCCAGGGAGATCTGCCCACCTACAGCGAGACCTCCTTCTGGACGATCGACAATCCGAATCCGCTCGGACCCCCGGACGCGCCCGGCAAGAAATGGCTCGAAGTCAGCATCTCGCAGCAGACCCTTTCGGCCTATCAGGGCACCACACTTGTCTCGTCATCGCTGGTCAGCACCGGGATCGAGCCGAACCACACGGAGCAGGGCGTCTTCCACGTCCGCTACAAGCTGCCGAAGACGGACATGGCGGGCACGATCGACACCAATGGCGCCGTGGACGCGCTGGGTCAGCAGGCGGCCGACGCCGCGAACCAGGGCCAGTTGGCCGGGCAGTTCGCGTACGTCGTCAAGGACGTGCCGGACGTCATGTACTTCGACTCGGACGCCGAGGCGCTCCACGGCGCGTATTGGCACAACAACTTCGGCGTGCCGATGAGCCACGGCTGCGTGAACCTGCCGCTGGACTACGCGCATTTCCTCTTCGGCTGGGCTCCGCTGGGCACGATGGTCTGGGTCCACGAATAGCCGTCGCCAGCTTGGGATCCACCGCCAAAACCCCGGGGCCATTGTGGGTCCCGGGGTTTTTCGTTGTCGGTCGGCGCTCCGAGGCGGCGGCTGCGATGCCTTGTTCGGGCTATCCGGACCTGATAGCATCGAAGGTCACACGGGTTGTTCCGCTGTGCCGGTGGAAGGTCGAAGAGGTATCCGGCGCGCCCGCGCCGAGACAGCGCAGCGGCCGACAATTGCGAACATCGCGTGAACCGACCGAATCGAATGGAACCGAATCCGCCGCCGCTGTCGCGGTCACCGTCGCCCTCGCGAACCAAAAAGGCGGCGTCGGCAAGACCACCTCGGCGGTCAACCTCAGCGTGCTGCTGGCCCGTCACGGCCTCCGCGTCCTCCTCGTCGATTTCGACCCCCAAGGCAACGCAACCTCATCGCTCGGCGTGGACAAGCGGACGCTGGACGCGACGGTCTACGACGTCCTTGTGGGCGGGCTCGCGACCGCGGACGTGGTCATGGCGGACGTCCGCGAGCGGCTGGACCTGCTGCCTTCGACCCCGACGCTGGCCGGGGCGGAGGTCGAGCTGGTCGGAATCGCGAAGCGCGAGCGGGCGCTGCTGCGTGCCCTGACGCAGGTCAAGGGGCGATACGACGTCATCCTGATGGACTGCCCGCCCTCGCTCGGCCTGTTGACCGTCAATGCGTTGACCGCGGCCGACTTCGTGCTGGTGCCGATCCAATGCGAGTTCCTCGCGCTGGAGGGCCTCGGCCAGCTGATCACCACCATCGACCTCGTCAAGCGCCAGTTGAACCCGTCGCTGGACGTCCTCGGCGTGTTGATGACTATGTACGATGCCCGGACCCGGCTCTCGGCCAGCGTCGTCGAGGAGGTGCGCCGGTATTTCCCCCACCGCATCTTCCGGACGCTCGTCCCCCGGTCGATCCGGCTGGCGGAGGCGCCCAGCTACGGGCAGGCGATCGCCGAATACGATCCGGAGTCGCGCGGCGCCCAGGCATACCGCGCGGTCTCGGAGGAACTGCTGGAGCGGCTTCGGCTCGCGGCCCCGGCATTCGGGTCAGAACTGAACATCGAGGCGTTTGCTCCGGCGGGAGCGGACGTCGGCAAAGGCGGCTGAGGATCGTCGAGCGGTGCATGCGTCGGCGAACGCCGGCGCGGAAGGAGCGGGAATGCGGTCGGCCACACGCGCGCAGGAGCAGGTGAACGGAGTCGTCAACGGACATGCGGCGCGCCCGCAATTTGGATTCGAGTCGGCGGATGGCCGCGGGAACGGCATGCGCGACGATAAGATGGTCGGCCTCGGTCTGACCTTCGACGACGTGCTGCTCCTCCCGGCGGCCTCCGACGTGCAGCCGGGCGACGTCAGCACCGAGACGCGGGTGGCGGGCGACATCACGCTGCGCGTGCCGATCATGTCGGCCGCGATGGACACGGTGACCGAGGGCCGGATGGCGATCGCGCTCGCGCGGGAGGGCGGGCTCGGGGTGATTCATCGCAACCTCTCGATCGAGGACCAGCTGGCGGAGGTCGACAAGGTCAAGCGCTCCGAGTCGGGCATGATCGTCGAGCCGGTCACGCTCGGGCCGGATGCGCCGGTCCGCGAGGCTTTGGCGGTGATGGAGCGGTACCACATCTCCGGGGTTCCGATCACCGAGGAGAACGGCCGTCTCGTCGGGATCCTGACCAACCGCGACCTGCGCTTCATCGCCGATCTCGATCAGGTGATCGGCGACGTCATGACGAAAGAGAACCTGATCACCGCGCCGACGGGGACGACGCTCGACCAGGCGGCGTCGATCCTCCATCGCCACAAGGTCGAGAAGCTGCCCGTCGTCGACGATCACGGCTTCCTCACCGGATTGATCACCGTCAAGGACATCCAGAAGAAGATCCAGTTCCCCCACGCGACGAAGGACGCGAAAGGGCGGCTGCGGACCGCGGCGGCGGTCGGCGTCGGCGCGGACTCCGAAGAGCGCGCCTTGGCGTTGGCCGCGAAAGGGGTCGATCTGCTGGTCGTCGACACCGCCCACGGCCACTCGACCGCCGTGCTCGACATGGTGCGGCTCCTGAAGAGTCGGCTGAGCATCCCGATCATGGCCGGGAACGTGGCGACCGCGGCCGCGACGGAGGCGTTGATCGCCGCCGGGGCCGACGTGGTGAAATGCGGCGTCGGGCCGGGGTCGATCTGCACGACGCGCGTCGTCGCCGGAACCGGCGTGCCCCAGGTGACCGCGATCTACGAATGCGCCCGCGCCGCGGCCCGCCACGGCATCCCGATCGTGGGGGACGGCGGCATCCAGTATTCCGGCGATATCGCGAAGGCGATCGCCGCCGGGGCCGACGTCGTGATGGTCGGCAGCCTGCTGGCCGGAGTGGACGAGAGCCCGGGCGAGGTCGTGCTTTATCAGGGCGAACGCTTCAAGGAATACCGTGGAATGGGCTCGATGGGCGCGATGAAGGCGCGATCCTACTCGAAGGACCGCTATTTCCAGGAAGGCGTCACGAACCTCCAGAAACTCGTGCCGGAGGGCATCGAGGGCCGCGTCGCCTACAAGGGCCCC
>JBPCRG010000126.1:0-5467 GCA_050997095.1 Thermomicrobiales bacterium
CATTGAGCTTCTTCGCCAGGTGAAGTATCTCGTCGAGGATCGCGGGCTGAATCTCGCGGGGGTCCAACTCGCGCTCGATCTGACCCGTCGGCTTCGGATCGTCCGCGCGCAGGCCGAGCAGCTCAGCCGCGAGACCACGCAGACCCGGCAGGACTGGGTGGCCGGCAAGACGTTCGGGCTTCTGCGGGACGAGATGGACGACGTGCTCCGGATGCTGGGTTTCATCGAGGAGCGGCCGGTCGACCGGCACGCGAACGGCGACGGCGCGTCCGGCGCCGCCTCCGGCAGATAGCGTTCGAATCCATCGGCGACGCCGCAACCGACGAGTTCGGTCTGGCCAAGGCCGGAAGGGAAAATCATGGCCACAAATCAGCGATTCACCGAAAAGGCGCAGCAAGCGATCCAGCTCGCCCAGCGGACGACCGAGGAGCGCAAACTCTCCCAGCTCGATCCGGAGGCGCTGCTTTTCGCCCTGCTGACGGACACCGACGGCGTCACGGGCCAGGTTCTGCTCAAGAGCGGGATCGACCCCTCGGTCGTCCGGCGCGACGTCGAGGGCGAACTCGACCGGGCGCCGAAGCTTCAGTTCAGCACCGAGCCCGCGATGGGTTCCGGCGCGCGGAAGGCGCTGGAGCAGGCGGAGCGGGAGGCGCGGCAGTTCGGCGACGAGTACATCAGCACCGAGCATCTCCTGCTCGGAATCTTGGGCGTCTCCGCATCCCCGGGCGCGCGGCTGCTGGAGCGTCGGGGTCTGACGATCGACCGGGCGCGGACGGCGCTGCAGGAGATCCGCGGAAACCAGCGCGTGACCAGCGCGAATCCCGAGGCGACCTACCAGTCGCTCGAGAAGTACGGCCACGATCTGACCGAAGCCGCGAGGAAGGGAAAGCTGGACCCGGTGATCGGGCGGGACGACGAGATCCGCCGGGTGATCCAGGTGCTTTCGCGCCGGACGAAGAACAATCCGGTCCTGATCGGCGAGCCGGGCGTCGGCAAGACCGCGATCACCGAGGGGCTGGCGCAGCGGATCGTGCGCGGCGACGTGCCCGAGGGCCTGAAGGACAAGCGGGTGACCACGCTCGACATGGGCGCGTTGATCGCCGGGGCGAAGTACCAGGGCGAGTTCGAGGAGCGGCTCAAGGCCGTGCTCAAGGAGGTCGAGCAGGCGGATGGGCAGATCATCCTCTTCATCGACGAGTTGCACACCGTGGTCGGGGCCGGTCGGGGCCAGGGCGCGATGGACGCCGCGAATCTGCTGAAGCCCGCCCTGGCGCGGGGGGAACTGCACGCGATCGGGGCGACGACGTTCGACGAATATCGGAAGTACATCGAGAAGGACGCGGCGCTCGAGCGCCGGTTTCAACCCGTCTACGTCGGCGAACCGAGCGTGGAGGACACGATCTCGATTCTGCGCGGACTGCGCGAGCGGTACGAGATGCACCACAAGGTGAAGATCCTCGATTCCTCGCTGGTGGCCGCGGCGGTGCTGTCGCAGCGATACATCGCCGACCGCTTCCTGCCCGACAAGGCGATCGATCTGGTCGACGAGGCGGCGTCGAAGCTGCGCATGGAGATCACCTCGATGCCGGTCGAGCTCGACGAGGCCGAGCGCCGGATCATGCAGCTTGAGATCGAGCGCGAGGCGCTGAAGAAGGAGAAGGACGAGGCGTCCAAGCATCGGCTGGGCGTGCTTGAGCGCGAGCTTGCGGACTTGAAGGAGCAGCGGGACGCCCTCCGTTCGCGCTGGGATCAGGAGCGGCAGGCGATCGGCGCGGTCTCGGAGCTGCGCAACGAGATCGACCAGACCCGGACCGAGATCGAGCAGGCGCAGCGGGCGTACGACTACAACAAGGCGGCCGAGCTGCAATACGGCAAACTCGTCCGGCTCGGCGACCAGATCAAGGAGGAGGAGCGCAAGCTGGCCCAGCTGCAGGCCAACGGGAAGCTGCTCAAGGAGGAGGTCGACGCGGAGGACATCGCGGAGGTCGTCAGCCGGTGGACCGGCGTGCCGGTGAGCCGCCTGCTGGAGGGCGAGATCGAGAAGCTGTTGAAGATGGAGGATCGGCTGCACCTGCGGGTGATCGGTCAGGACGAGGCGATCTCCGCGGTTGCCAACGCCATCCGCAGGTCGCGCGCGGGGTTGTCCGACCCGAACCGGCCGCTCGGCAGCTTCATCTTTCTGGGGCCGACCGGCGTCGGCAAGACGGAACTGGCGCGCTCCGTCGCGGAGTTCCTGTTCGACAGCGACCAGGCGATGATCCGGATCGACATGTCGGAATACATGGAAAAGCACTCGGTCAGCAGGCTGATCGGGGCACCTCCGGGGTACGTCGGCTACGACGAGGGCGGACAGCTGACGGAGGCGGTCCGACGCCGCCCGTACAGCGTGATCCTGTTCGACGAGATCGAGAAGGCGCATCCGGACGTCTTCAACGTGCTGCTTCAGATTTTGGACGACGGTCGGCTCACGGACGGGCAGGGCCGGATCGTCGATTTCAAGAACGTCGCGATCATCATGACGAGCAATTTGGGATCCAGCTACATCTCGGCGCTGGGCGGCGGCGGCGAGGACGAGATGCGCGGACGGGTGATGGAGGCGCTGCGGGCGAACTTCCGCCCCGAATTCCTGAACCGGATCGACGAGGTCGTGATCTTCAAACCGCTGACCCGGGAGCAGACCGGCGAGATCGTGGAGATCCAGATCCGGACCGTCGCCAAGCGGCTGGCGGACCGCAGGATCACCATTCTCGTCACGCCCGCCGCGAAGGAGTGGCTGGCGAATCGTGGATACGATCCGGTCTTCGGGGCGCGGCCGTTGAAGCGCCTGATCCAGAAGGAGGTGCTCGACCCGTTGGCGTTGCGCGTGCTCAAAGGCGATCTGCACGAGGGCGAGGTCGTGACGGTCGACGCCGCGGAGGGCCGCCTGACCTTCCACGCCAGTCTCTCGCAGGCGCCGCTCGTCGCCTGACCGCGACCGGAGGTGGACGGCGGCGCGCATCCAGCCCAGTCGGTGGTCGCCGCGTCGCCAAGGTTCCCGGCGAGGCGCGGCCGCGTGGGCTCCGACCGGGTTGCTATACTGAGGCGACGGGCGCGGCGGGGATCGGGGGCAGAGCAATGGACATCGTCATCGGGGTTCTCAAGGCGGGCTTGATGATGGCCGCGATCGCGCTGGTGATCGGGGCCATCGCAGCGCTCTTCATGATCGTCTTTGGGATCGCGACCGGCATGGACGACAAGATGCAGAGTTGACCGTCCGGCGCGACCATCTTCTGCGAGCCGCCTTCGGGGCCGGGCGTTGAGTCGTCGTGACGACCGGGATGCTCCGCGTCTTCCAGCGTCCTGACTGATTCGGACCTGTTGCGACGCGACTCTATTGACTCTCGGACACGCGCGCCCATAGAGTTGGGATGAGCGTCGGTGGGAGGCTGCATCCCCCATGGCTGTGACGTCGGGCGTCGTCGGTGCCTGTGGCGTTGCGGCGCGGACGCCTGCGGGTTGAATCGACTTTGACAGAAATGGGGTAGGAATCGTGATGGACACTCGTTCTTCGTCCCGCTCGCTCGGCTCCGCCGGACTTGGCGTGAACAGGCGCCGGATTGTCCGCGCGGCGCTGACACTCTCGCTTCTCGGCTCGATGCTCGTGACCGCCGCCGTCGGACAGTCGCCGACGACGACGCGGGCCCAATCGACATCCGCGCACGCCGCCGCAGGCGTCACGCCTGCAACCGCGGTGCTCTACGCGGACATCGTCTACGACGTCAACTCCGCCCAGTGGAAGCAGGCCGATGTCCTCCTGAAGCGACTCGGCTCAACCGGCATCGAATCCGCGCTGAAGTCCGACGGCGGCTCCGGAGGCGGGTTGATGGGGAGCGTGCGCTCCGCCGGTCTTGAGGGCGGCGAGCTGGCCCTTGTCGTCACCAATCTCGACACGGTCTCAGCGCAATCGGGCAACCTCGGCGCGCTCGGCGGCCTCGCCAAGAATCTGCCGATCGCGACCCCGACCGCGACTTCCTCCGGCTCGCCGTCCGGGATCGCCGTGATCGCGAAACCGGTGACGATGGCGACGGCGCAAAAATCGGCGAAGGCCTCATTGCAGGCCGACGCGGCCGCCGCTGATGCCAAGGTTGAAACGACCACCTACAAGGACGTCTCGATCGAGGCGATTCCTGCCAACGCCACGTCTGGTGCCTCCGGTCAGGCACTGGCCACGGTCGGGGACTTCATCGTCTACGCTGAAGCGCCGGTGGACATCCAGCCGATCATCGACACGCACGCAGGCGTCATCAAGCCGCTGAACGGCGTCGACGCCTTCAAGAAGGTCGGTGGCGAATTCAAGGGCGACCGGGTGTTGTTCGGATACATCAATGGGTCCGCGCTCGGCGGATCCCTGAACGGCCTCGACACGTCGGGGATGGGGATCACGTCGTCGTTGGGCGGCCTCCTCGGCACGCAGAACGACACGGGATTCACGCTGGCGGCGGCCGACGCCGGATTCCGGATCGACACGGTCGAACTGCCGACCGACGGTTCGGTCGACGCGAAGGCGGGCGGCGCGGCCAAAGATCTGACATTGGCCAAGAGCGTCCCGGCCGATTCCACCATCTTCGTCAACGGCTACAACCTCGGCAGCGGATCGTTGCTCCAGTCGCTGGGCCTCGTGCTCGTGTCGGCGCTGAGCGGCGTCGCGAACGGCGGGACCCCGACGGCAGTGCCGACCGCGGACTCGCTCTACGCCTCCGCCGCGCAACTGCTCGGCTTCAACCTGAAGGCGGACTTCATTGACCAGATGGTCGGCCAGTATGCGTTCGCGCTCTGGAACGTCGATCCGGCCAATCCCGCCAAGATCAGCGCGGTGCTCGCATCGGGCGTGAAATCGCCCGCCGCG
Organism: Thermomicrobiales bacterium; assembly: GCA_050997095.1. Classification (GTDB taxonomy): domain Bacteria; phylum Chloroflexota; class Chloroflexia; order Thermomicrobiales; family UBA6265; genus JBPCRG01. The sequence continues at coordinate 4,886 of JBPCRG010000126.1, forward strand.
CTGAGCAACACCGTCGGCAGTCTCTCGTTCCTGATTCAGGCGGCCGCGCAGGGTCGGGCGAACGTGACGACCAAGACGGTCGGCGACTCGGTCCTGAACTCGGTCGCGTTCGGCGATCCGGCCGCGCCGATCACCATCGACTACGGCGTTCTCAAGGATCGCTTCGTGCTCGGCGTCGGCGACGGCGCGACCACCTTCGGCAAGGGCGTGTCGAACTCGTTGGCCGATTCGACGACCTTCAAGGCGGCGTTGGCCGAATTGCCGACGGAGTACGATGGCGTCTTCTACGCCAATCTGCAGCAGATTCTTGGACTGACGAATTCGCTGTCGTCCCTCGGAACCGGCGGCAGTCAGCAGGACGCGAACGCGGACTGCGGCAAGTATCCCGATCAGGCGGCCGCGCAGAAGGCCCACGACGCCGACCCGATCAGCAACGTCAATCTCGACCAGAATTTCAATGGGAAGGCCTGCGAGGACTTCTACGTCTCGGCCACGCCCGAGGCCTCGCCGATCGCCAGCGCCTACAGCGCGCTGTCGTCGAGCGCGACGGTCAGCTTCAAGAGCGGCGGGCTGGCCCGGACC
>JBPCRG010000148.1:0-2577 GCA_050997095.1 Thermomicrobiales bacterium
GCCCGCGTCGTAGCGGGAGAACTCGGAGACCCACGATTCCTGATCGGCGTTCTCGTGCAGATGGAAGTGCCGGGGAACCATCGAGCGCGTGCGCTCGATCCACTTCCCCCATTGACCGTGCGTGAAGTCGCCGTAGAAATGGAGATGGATGCCGTGCGCCGCCAGCTCCGCGACCGTCTCCGGATGCAGGCCGATCGGGCGGCCGGGCACGACGGTGTGGATCTCGCCGTCCGCGTCCGACAGCCGCGGGGAGCGCCCGCCCCCGAACCAGTCGCGCTTCGGCAGGTCGCCGTCGAGGATCAGGGTCGGCCGGTCGCGGATATCGGGGAGCGCGTGGGCGAACCATTCCGCCATCTCCGGGCTGGAGAAGATCAGGCCGTCCGCGCGGCGCGTGATCTCGACCAGCTCTTTCCAGCAGCCGTGCTCCAGGCAGATGAACGGGCCCTCCTTGAAGTGCCAGACGAAGGGCACGCCGGGGTTGCGCTCGAGCACGTGGTGGACGAAGGGCACGGCCTGCCAGTTGAGCAGCGCGTAGATCACGTCCGACCCGATCCGCTCCATCGCCGCGCGCCAGTCGTCGCGGGGCAGGTCCTCGACGTGGCCGAAGGGAAGGGGGCCGACGGTGTTGTACCAGTAGGGATCGGGCATCCACAGCCCGTAGAGGCGGTGGCCGCGCTCCTCGAGCGCCAGCACCCGGTCCGCGTTGTAGGCGAGCTCGCCGGTCAGGACGATCTTCAGGGCGGCGGCGGCGGGCGGCGTGTCGGGCCGTTCCCGGAACCGCCGGTACCGACCGACCTCGTCGATGCGGTTGCCGACCGTGGTGTGGAAGCGCATCGGCCGACGCACGCCGTAGCGGACCCGGTACGGGTTGATCCCGCCGATCGGCTCGCGCAGCACCTTGTGCAGCTGGCCGGGGTGGTCGACCCATTCGCAGGTGACCAGACCCGTGCCGACGAATTCCCCCTCGGTCCTCAGTTTCGCCCAGAACATCCGCTCGAGGTCGTCCGTCACCAGCTCGCCGCGCTCGGTCCACCGGAGCGCGGAGCGCCGGTGCAGGCACTGCGCCGGCTGCAGCGGCTCCCCGGGCGCCGTCGACGGCGACGACTTGCTGTAGTGGTGCCGCAGCCCCGAGAAGGCGAGGGCGGCAGCCGGGCTTCGGTCCAGCGCCTCGACGAGCGTTGCGAGGTGGTCGCCGAAGTAGACGTCGTCCGAGGGCAGATAGGCGACGAACTCCGTCTCCGCCAGATCGAGCCCGGCATTTAGCGCCCGACCCAACCCCTCGTTCTCGGGGAGGCGGCAGGAGCGGATGCGGGGATCGGCGAGATGCGGCCGGATCAGCTCGGCCGTCCCGTCCAGCGACCCGTCGTCCACGACCGCCAGCCGCCACCCAGGAAACGACTGCGCGTTCAGGCTCCCGATTGCGCGCTCGATGAACGCCGCGTGCCCGTAGGTCGGCATGATCACGGTGACGCGCGGCTCCACGGCGGATGCTCCTGTCGATGATCAGTGGGCTCGGCGCACGCCGATGCTGCGTCGCGCACGCCGAGACAGGCAGTCAGCCGACTGCCTGCAGTCGCCAATGCAATGCTTCTGCCACTTGGGCACGTCCGGTCTCAGGCGGTGGGCAGGGCGACATAAAGTCTGGGGGAGATCGGACTGGTCGGCAGAACCATGGAGAAGCGGGGGGCGAGGCCATGATCCGGTGCCATCTCAAGATCGCGTCTGGTCGCGATGGGCCGTAGGCGCGCGAACCTCAAACAGGGACAGGAGTTGGTCGTCCCTCCCAATCGCTCCTTATGGGAACGGCAGGCAGAGCTTGGCGCTGAGGTCAGGCAGCTCGCCCTGTTCGGTCCGCGGGCGTTCGAGGAGGTCTGGGACGCAGACGCACTGCGAGACGTTAATGGAAAGACGGGTTTCGCGACAGTGGTTGGCGCTGAAGGAAGAGTCGTTAACCGGCGAATAAGAGGAGCCGCATGAAGGGTCCTTTGCGCGACGCCCCCGGGGCAACGACAGTCACGCTGCCGCGACGCGTCCCCGCCCCCGGCCCGGTCGGACGGCGACCGGGCGCGCGGGGGCGGTCGATGGATAGGGCCGACGGCGCGGAACCCCTCGTGTGCGCGAAAGAAGTCGGCGCGCCGCTCACCGTCGAGAACCCGTAGATCTGCGGATGGCCTCCGGCGCACGTCTGCCCCATGCTGGCGGCAGGGGCCACAACGCGGCCGTCCCGCCGCCCGCCCCTGTTCGTTGCCGCCCGCGTTCGGTCAGGAGCCTCCATGGTCGGCCGGTTTCGGCGCAACCCGGCGCTCGCCATCCCCGCGGTTCTGCTTGTCGGCTTCGGCGTCCCCGTCGTCTCCGGCGCGCCGACCAAGGGGCTGGGCAAGCTTTGGACGGCGATGGGCGTCGCCTTTGTGCTCGGAAGCGTCCGGTCCTTTGCCGCGCCGCTCGCCTGGCTCGGGCGACGGCTCTTCACCGGACGCGGCCTCGGGCGCGGCACGCGAATCGCGCCGTCGCCCGGCGTTGTTCCTTTGCTGTCGCTCCCACCTTCCACCCCCCCCTCCCCCCCCCCCCCCCCCCCAC
>JBPCRG010000263.1:0-10811 GCA_050997095.1 Thermomicrobiales bacterium
AGGTCTCGAACAGCTTGCGCAGGGTGACGTTCGCGCTCTTCTCGCCGAATCCCACCGGCGTCTCCAGCGGTCCCTTGAGCACGACCCGGGTCCGCGTGATCGAGTCGATCGTCGCCTGCAGCACCCCGGTCAAGTTCCCCTGCCGGAAGACGCCCGCCCCGGCCGCCTGCTCGTCCCAGTCGATCGGCGCGCCGACCGCGTCGAGCACCCTGCGCGCCGCCGCCGCCACCTCCGGCCCGACCCCGTCGCCCGGAATCAACGTCACCGCGATCCGCCCGCCATCGCCCATCGCATCCGCCCCCCATCGCCAAACCCCGCGCCCGCCCGAACCGCCCGATCGGATCGGCAGCATCATGGTCGCGGAAGCCGGGCTGCGTCAACGGGGGGTTGGGGTCGGGGTCAAAACGATCGGTATCGGTCGGCTTCGAGTTCATCACCCCCTCGTCCCCAGCCCCCAGCCCCCCCTCGTGCGCCCATCCCACAAATTCGCTAAGCTGCGGTCACCACCGCTGGGTGCGTCTAGGCCGCCGGGAACTGGAAGGGGAATGGGCGAGATGCAAAGCGCGATGAACTCGAAGAGCATCGTCAACCGGATGGTGGGCGCGGCCCGCCTCGACGTCGCCACCTACGAGGACGTGGAGCACGACACGACGGCGACCACCCAGGCGGTCATCGTCGTCGCATTGGCCACCGTCGCGGGCGCGATCGGCGGCGCAGGCAACGGCGGGCGCGGCGTCGTCGCCGGCGTCGTCGGCTCCCTGGTCGGATGGGCCGTCTTCACCGCCTGCGTCTATTACATCGGCACGCGACTGCTGGCATCCCCGTCCACGTCTTCGACCTGGGGTGAGGTTCTGCGCACGACGGGGTTCGCCTACACGCCATCCATACTCGCGGTGGTCGGATTCATCCCGGTGCTCGGCGCGCTGGTCTCCTTCGCAGCCGCCATCTGGTTCCTCGTCGCGAGCATCGTCGCCTTGAAATCCGCCTTGGAGGTGAGCACCGGACGCGCCATCGCGATCGGCCTTCTCTCCGCACTCGCGGCCGGCATCGTCATCGCCATCGTCTCGGCCATCATCGGCGTCGGCGTCTACGGCACATAGGGTCGGACGCGGGGTTCGCGGGCGTAGTCACGGGCTCCGGCAATCGCTTCGATCGAAGCGAGCATCGTCGGCGGTATGCGCGATGACGGAGGTCGATGGACCAGACGCCGAGCGCGCTATCCGTCGTGAGGCGCCGGGTCCACCAAAAGACGACGAGATTCTTCGTGCGTTGGAGTGACATTCGGGGCGCGCCTCCTCCGCCGTCGTCCCGAGTGCTCCATCCGACGGCATCCGTCACACCCGACGCCGCCGCCGTCTCCCCCTTCCCCCCGAACTCGGGGCCGGCACCCTCTGGGCGCGGGCCGGGGGGATGGGGGGCCGTTCCCGTTTCTGCCAGCCAAATGCCGACAGTCGAACGACGCCCCCTGCCCGTCATCCGAGCGAAGCTCGCGGGCGGAGTCGAGGAATCTCTTCGAGCGACGGGAGAATTGTCGGCGTCCGGGAGTGTCGACCTTTCCCACTGGAGTTGGCGACTGCCATGGCGAAGCGCCCCGCGGTCGCCGTTGGTGTATGCCGCACTACGGCGAGCCGTCGTCTGGAGCGTTCCCGAACGTGGCATGCCTTGAGTGGACGACTCCGATCGGGGCGGCGCAGCCGAGTCCCTCCGTCCGCCCCTAGGGCGGGAGACGGCCGTCCGGTCCGGCTGCGATGTGCCCTCTCCCCCGGCCATGCCGAGGGCCGAAACCCGACGGAGCGCGATGGAAACCCAGGCCGACTCGGTCGAGCTGAGTTTCGACGACACGGAGATGAGCTGGTCGCTGTCGATCCGGCGCTCCCGCGGCGATCTCGTGCGGATCTGGCACACCGATCTCGGCCTGCTCAGAGTGCCGGCCTATGGCGACGGGTCGCCGATCAGCACCGTCTACGGTCCGGAAAGCGCCCCCGCGATGGCCGCTGAGCGCGCCAAGGCGACGATCGACCGCTCCGGCACGGGCAGCGCGGAGACGCTGGCCGCCACCGCCGACCTGCTGCGGCTCGTCATCCCCTGATCCCCGTCCCGCTCCGGCCGCTCCGCCCGCACCGGCAGGCTGCCGGTTCCGCTCCGCTTCTCGTCGTACATCGCCTCGTCCGCCTCGCGGATCAGCGACTCCGCGGTCGCGCCGGGGCCGGCGATCGCCAGGCCGACGCTCGGGGTCATCCTCAGCATCGGGCCCCGGCGCGGCATGAACGGCGCATCGATCAGCTCCTTCACCGCCCGCCGCACCTCCGACGCGCGCCGCCGATCGCCGCGCACCAGCACCGCGAACTCGTCTCCGCCCAGCCGCCCCGGCAGCACGTCGTCCGCCGCCAGACCGCGAAGCCGCCGTCCGACCTCCGCGAGCAGGCGGTCGCCCTCGTCGTGGCCGTGCTCGTCGTTCACGGCCTGGAACCCGTCCAGATCCAGATAGAGCGCCGCGAGATCGCCCCCTCGTGCCACGGCCGCGGCCTCGCGCAGCCGGTCGAGGAAATGCCCGCGGTTGGCCAGCCCGGTCAGCGCGTCGTGGAGCGCGCGATGGCGCATCTCCGCCTCGTTCGCCTTGCGCTCGCGGATGTCTTGGACATGGGCGATCGTGTAGAGCGGATCGCCGCCCTCGTCGTCGACCACGGAGACGGTCAACTCGATCCAGACGGTCGCGCCGTCCTTGCGCAGGTACCGTTTCTCCATCCGGAAGCCGGAAATCAGCCCGGCCCAGAGGCGCCGGGCCTGAAGCAGGTCGGCGGCGACGTCGTCGGGATGCGTTACCTGCTCGAAGGTGAGCGCGAGCAGCTCCGGTTCCGAGTAGCCGAGCAGGTCGCACAGGGAGCGGTTGACCTCCAGCCAGCGTCCGTCCCGGCCCGCAAGCCCCATCCCGATCGGCGCCGCGGCGAAGACCGTCTGGTACCGCCGCTCGACCGCCCGCAGCTCCTTCGCCGCAGCGCGCTCGGCCGTCACGTCCGCGAACGTCGAGACGACCGCATACGGCCGCTGCTCCCCGTTTCGGCAAAGGGGCCGGGTCGAGACCGAGATCCAGACCAGCGAGCCGTCGGGGCGTTGGACGCCCATGATCACGCCGTCGCAGTCGGCGCCGGTCCGCAGCGACTGCAGCGCGGGATGCTCGTCGTCCGGAAACGGCGACCCGTCCTCGCGGACGCATCCCCAGCGCGGGTCCCGCGAGTCGCGGTTCTCCAGTTGATCCGCGGTCAGCCCGAGGATGCGCTCCGCCGAGGGGTTGGCGCGGACGATCCTGCCGTCGGCGTCCTGAAAGACGATGCCTTCCGCCAGTGAATCGAGCATCGCCCGCTGCCGAGCCTCGCTCGTGCGCAGGATCTCGGCGTCGATGCACGCCGCGGCGGAGTCGCTTGAACCTGTCGACATGGACGCATCTCACTGCCCGAACGGAGGTTCCCTCGTGCGCGTCGTCGCGGGTGGAACCCGACTTGCGGCAAGTGTGAGCGCTTTGCCCTCCGTTTACAGCGCCCCAATTGTCGCCTCCGCGGGTAGGCGCATGGCCCAACCCGGTCCGTACGGACAGGGCCTGAGCACCTAGGACCTTTCGCTCATCCGGGCGTGCCGGGCCATGACCCGGTCAGGAGTCGCCGAGTGGATCCACGATCGCGGCCCGCTGCGCCGGCTGTTCCGGGCATGGACGCTGTCCGGAGATGGGGAGGATCAGGGGGGCGCCGCTGACTGGATGGGGGACGACGGTGATCGGGCAGTCGAAGACCTCGGTCAGGAGCGGCTCGCGCATCGTCTGCCACGGGGGGCCGTCGGCCACGATCCTGCCCCCGCAGAGGAGCACGATCCGGTCGGCGTAGGTCGCCGCGATGTTCAGGTCGTGCAGCACGACCACCACGCTGCCGCCCGAGGCGGCCGTGCGCCGGGCCACCTCCATCACCATCCGCTGATGCCGCAGATCGAGCGAGGCGGTCGGCTCGTCCAGCAGCAGGATCGGCGACTCCTGCGCCAGCACCCGCGCCAGCGACACCCGCGCCTGCTCCCCGCCCGACAGCGAGGGGTAGTCGCGCTCGGCGACATGCAGCGTGTCGGTTTTCGCGAGCGAGGTCGCGACCGCCATCGCGTCCCCATTCCCGCGCCGCGGCCCGCGTCCGAGTTCGACCACCTCGCGGGCGGTGAACGCGAACTGGAGGACGGTCTGCTGCGGCAGGACCGCCCGGCGCAGCGCCAACTCGTGCGCCCGGTACGAGCCGACGGGTCGGCCGTCGATGAGCACGCGGCCCTCGGCCGCGGCCACGTCGCCCGCCATCGCCCGGAGCAAAGTCGATTTCCCCGCACCGTTCGGACCCGCCATCGCCACGATCTCGCCCGGACCGACGCGCAAGTCGATGCCGCGGAGCAGCCACCTGCCGCGAACCACGACCCCCAGATCCTCGACCGCGATCGGAAAGGCGACTGGAACCGCTGGATCGCTCACGCCCATCCCCCCTGCGCGCGCCGGGTCTTGAGCATCAGGATCAGCAGAAACGGCCCGCCGGCCAGCGCGGTCACCACGCCCAGCGGCAGCTCGGTCGGGGCGGCGACGGTCCGGCCGAAGAGGTCGGCCAGCAGCAGCAGCGAGGCGCCGCCGAGCGCCGACGCCGGCAGCAGGATTCGGTGGTTCGGCCCGGCGACCACGCGCACGAGATGCGGCACGATCAAGCCGACGAAGCCGACGATCCCCGCCACCGCGACCGCCGCGCCGGTCATCAGCGCGGTCAGCACGATCAGCTCCAGCCGGACCCGCTCCGTGTTGACGCCAAGATGGCGGGCCTCCTGCTCGCCGAGCACGAAGAGGTTGAGCGCTCGGCCCCACCGGGGGACGAGCAGCAGACCCGTGCCGACGAAGTGCAGCGTGGCGAGCACGCCGGACCACGTCGCGCCGCCCAGGCTGCCCATCGACCAGAAGACGATCGCGCGCAGGTGCTGGTCGCTCGCCACGTAGGTGAGCAGCCCCGTGCCCGCGCCGGCCAGCGTGTTCAGCGCGATCCCGACCAGGACCAGCGTCACCACCTCGGTCTTGCCGTCGTGCCGGGAGAGGAAATAGACCGCGATCGAGGTCGCGACCCCGCCCAGGAACGCCGCGATCGGCAGCGTCGCCACCCCGAACACGGAGATGCCGAGCGCGATCGAGGTGACCGCCCCCAGCGCGGCCCCGCTGGAGACGCCGATCAGGCCCGGGTCGGCGAGGGGGTTGCGGAAGATGCCCTGCAGCGCCGCACCCGAGACGCCGAGCGCGCTGCCGACCAGCACGGCCAGGACGACGCGCGGCAGCCGGATCGCCCAGACGATCGCGTCCTGCTGCGCGGTGTAGGCGACGTCCAGGTGGAGCCCCAGATGGCGGGCGATGATCGCCACCGTCTGCTGCGGCGCGATGTGCACCGCCCCGATCCCGATGCTGAGCACCGTCGCGACAAGCATCAGGACGGTCAACGACGGCAGCAGCACGGCGGCAGAGAGCCGGGACGCCCCTGGGGCGCCCCGGATCCCTCTCAGCGGACGTCGTGCCGTCGTCGCCGTCGCGGTCATCGGTGCGGTCAGACCGCCGGGGTGGCGACCGGCGTTCCCGCCGGAAGCTCGGGATGCAGCGCGATCGCCAGCTCCCGCACCATCTCACCCGTTCGCGGCGTCATGCCCAGAAGCTTCAGATCGTCGAAGACGAGGATCTTCTTGGCTTTGCCCGCCGGGGTCTCCGCGACGCCGGGGATTTTCAGGAGCGCGTCGATCCCGCCGATCGAGTCGACTCCGGACTGGGGCACGATGATCACCTCGGGAGCGGCGGCGACCAATGCCTCGGCCGTCACCGGCATGAAGCCCTGAATCCCCGCCGCGACACCCGCGTCGGTCCCGCCGGCCGCGGCGATGATCGCGTCCGCGACCGCGCCGGCCCCGCCGATCCGCTGCGTGCCGCCGCCCCGGATATAGATGAAGAGGACCGTCGGCTTGGACGTTGCCTGCGCGGCGAAGTTCCGGCCGGCGTCGATCTCGCTCTGCGTCGTCGCGGCCAGCTCCTCGCCGGCCTGCGGCACGCCCAGCGCCGCCGCGACCGCGCGGATCTTCGCCGTGGGCGCGTCGATCGTCTGCGGCTCGCCGATGATCACGACCGGGACGCCGGCCGCGCGGATCTGGTCGAGCACCGGGGGCGGGCCCGCCTGCTCCTTGCCGATCACGACCGTCGGATTCAGCGACAGCACGCCTTCCGCCGAGAGGTTGCGCTCGAAGCCGATCTTCGGCAGGGCGTCCCAGAGGCCCGCCGGATAGACGGCGCTGACATCGACCCCGACCACGTTCTTGGCCAGCCCGAGATCGGAGACGATCTCGGCCACGTCGCCGCTCAAAGGCACGATCCGGCTGACGTCGGTGATGGTGACGTCCTTGCCGTTGACATCCTTGACCGTCACCGGGAGCGTCGGGGTCGCGACCGGCGTGGCCGCTGGAGTCGCGTCCCCGCTCTGCAGAGCGGCCGCGGCCGGCGAGTGGAGCCCTGCCACGATTGCGATGGCGAAGACCGCCGTCATCACGATGCGAAGTGTCTTTCGAATCACGAAACTGTCCCTTCCGCTTGGAGATCCGTCGCCGACGCTGTCCGGCGGGTCGGCCGCCCCACCGAAGTCGTTTGCACGATAGCATCCCGAATCTTCCCGTTGAACACAGATTTGCGCAGGTTCCAAGGAGATCGTGAAGCTTTGCCGGTTCATCCGCCCGTAGCGGCGGCGACGCCGTCCCGACTCCGCGGCGCGGGACCGCTTGTAGAGAGCGTACGTCCGGGCGCGGCGCACGGTCCGCTACAATGGGCGAAGCCCACGCGGTGTCCTCAGGCGGCGCCGACACGATGCCAACGACGTTCGGGACGGCGGCGTGCCGGAGACCGGGGAGAGCCACGATGACCATCGCCAACGCCGAAGATGAACCGATCGCCGACCGGCTCGCCCGGCGGTTGAGCCGGCGCAGCCTCGCCGCGGCCACCGGCCTCCTGCTCTCCGGCGCGGTGCTGGGCCGGGCGGACGTGCTGCGCACCGCGGCGAAGACCTCCTCGGACGTGCGCCGGGTGATCGACGCCGCGATCACCCTCGAGGCGTTCGCCGTCACCTTCGCCGGCGCCGCCCGCGCGCGCCAGGACGCGATGAAGCTCTCGCCCGAGACGCAGCGGTTCCTCCAGGCGGCCCAATGCGTGGACGAGGCGCACTACCACTACTTCGAGGCCGCCGGCGCGATTCCCGCCGCCACCGCGTTCACCATCAACTCCAAACTGCTCAAGGATCAGAAGACCTTTCTCCCGGCCTACCAGAAGACGAAGTCGATCCTGCTCGGCTCCTACATGGCCGCCGCCCGCCAACTCGCCGCGACCGGCGATTTCGCGCTGGTGGAGATCCCCTACCAGGTCGGTACGGTCGAGGCGCAGCACCAAGCGTTGACGCGCGTTCTCTCGGCGTCGCGCGTGCCGGCGAACCGGGCCTTCGCCGCGTGGCAGTTCCGCGGCATCGGCGACGGCCTGAAGGCGTTGACGGACGCGGGATACATCGCGGGCAACGGAGGCTCCGTCGCCTTTCCCAGTCCGGTCGACCGCAACTGCCGCGGCGTCGCCGGTCTGGTTCCCGAAACCACCGACGACCAGCCGCCGATCGCCGCCACCGGCAACGCCACGCCGGTCGTCTCCTCCCCCGAAGCCTCGCCGAAAGCGGCGTCGGGAGCGGCGATCTAAGGGCACGGCCGCCGCGCCATGACCGACGGGCCGTTGTGCGGGCGGAGGGGCGGCTCTACACTCGGTCGTGAGCGACGCCGCCCCGCAGGAGCGCAGGGCGACCCTCCCGTCCGGTCGGCCGCGATGCGCGCATTCGCAATGCTTCGGCGCCCGACGACGCGGCGCCGTCTGCCCATCGCTTGGAGCGACGATGCGGGACGGGACCACCAACGACCCAATTGAACCGGTCGAGACCCCGGACCCCGCGTCGGCCGGGGCGGCGGAATCGGCGGATCGACCCGCCGAGCCGGAATATCCGATCGATCGGATCCGGGCGCGCCTCGGCCGGACGTTGGGCGGCCGTCCGCCCGCGGTCTATCTCGTCATCCTCGCCGGCGCGGCGACGCTCATCCTCCTCCTCGTGATCGTCTGGATCTCGGCCACGGGCGGAGGCAACGACGAGCGCCCCTTCTGCACGGCGATCGCCTCGGATTCCGCGCGGGACGCGATTCTGGCCGGATCGGTCAAGCGCATCGACGTGCTCGTCGACGGCGACAAGCCGCTCGAGAGCCTGACCGGGATCAACCTGGAGTTCGCGAACGGAACCTGCCGGACCACGGAGCAGGGCGCCGACGCCCGGAGCAACCTCTACATGATCCTCGGCGCGGTCGACCTCTACAACAACTACGCCGACCAGCGCGTCCGCATCCACTACCAGTCGCAGACCATCCAGCCCGAGCTGCTCTCCACCTCGACGCCGACACCCACCCCGACCCCGCCCGCGACGGAGGCGCCCGCCACCCCGATCGCCATCCCCACCCTCCCGCCCACACCCGAGCCGACCGCGACCGCGACGGCCACCGCCACCCTTACGCCGACCCCGACCCGCACCGCCACCTCGGCAGCGACGTCGACCGCCACCCACCGCTCCACCCCGTTTGGCGGAACGCCGTCGCGGTAGGGCGTGGCTGCAACGTGACGACTGTCGCAAGGACTCGATCCACGGCGATGGGCTCGTCGGAACGGGGACGACGAGATCCTTCGTGCCGCAGAGGTCTGTCTCATGGCAGGCGTCGTCACCGAACAGGGAAGGCCCCCTAACCCCCCGGCCCCCTAACCCCCCGGCCCCCTAACCCCCGAACTCGGGGGGAAGGGGGAGACGACGCCAGAGACGGGCGTCACGCATGCCGTCGGACAGCACACCCAGGACGCGGCGGAGGAGGCGCGCCCACCATGTCATTCTGAGGAAAGAAGAATCTCGTCGGTCTTGGCAGACCGGGCGACCGCCTCCCCCACCGTCATCCCGGGCGGAGCCCGCAGGCGGAACACCACCGTCATTCCGAGCATTCATGCCCGGTTGGGCGCCACCGAAGCACGAAAGAGCCCCTCTCCCGGTGCGCGGGAGAGGGGTTGGGGTGAGGGTTTTTCGAAACCGTCCCGCCCACCTTCACGGCAGCGCAGCCCGCAGGCGGAGTCAAGGAATCCCTTCGAGCGCAGCGAGAACCGTCGTCGGCTCCGCACTCAAGCCAAACGACGGTGGAGCCGTTACCGGCTTATCATGCCCACGATAATGCGGCTCGTCGTCCCCGATCCGAGGAGTCGGCCGAAACCCGCCGCGGTCTCAGCGGCCGCCCAAGTCCCGCGGCAGCAGGGCCGCCGGACGCGGGACGGCGGGGGAGCGGCCGAGGCGGTCTGCGACCCAGCGCCGGACATGCTTGGCGCCGACGTCGATGAGCGCGTTGATCAACAGCCAGCCGCCGATCAAGACGAAAAACATCCAGGCGACAAAGAGCATGCCGTAGTGCTCGGCCAAGGACAACTCCGTCTTGGACTCGCGACCGCGAACCGGATCGCCGATCGAAGGATCCCCATCCCGGATCGGCAATCTTCGTACGCTTTTATCCTAACGGTCTAAGGTCGCCAAGGCAACGGCCCGAATGGATACCATTCCTGGCACGTACGTACACCCTTCGGTCCCCCGCCGCGGTACGTCCGACCCTGCGGCCCAACTCAAGGCCACCCCCGCCCACAGCCCGGTGCCCAAACCCCAGCGCCCGCCGCTCAGACTCCGTCCGGCCGGGTGCCCAGCGTCACCTCGAGGTCGATCTGCCGATCGCCGCGCTGCACGGTCGCGGTCACGGTCTCGTCGGGCTGATGTCCGAAGAGCACCTCGGCGAACGACATCTTCTGGTCGATCTTGACGCCGTCGATCGCGAGCACGACATCTCCGACTTGGAGCCCGGCCGCGGCCGCCGGGCCGTCCGCCGTCCCGGTCTGCACGACGACCCCGTTGGCGACGGGCAACTTGAGCCGCGCCGCCACCTCCGGCGTCACGTTCGCGAACTCGATCCCGAAGTAGGGATAGACGACCTGCCCGTCGCCGATCAGCTTGCCGGCGATCTTCGCCACCGTGTTCGACGGGATCGCGAAGAAGAGCCCCTGCACAGGCTGTCCCGCCTCGTCCGTCGGAATCCCCAGGGTGTTGACGCCGACCACCTCGCCCGCCAGATTGAAGAGCGGCCCGCCGGAGTTGCCCGGGTTGATCGCGGCGTCGTGCTGGATCAGGTTCGTGTAGTTCTGCGGACCGCTGGCGAACGGGAAGTCGCGGCCGACCGCGCTGACGATGCCCTCGGTCACGGTGTTCGTGAACGACCCGAGCGGCGACCCGATCGCGAGCACGCTCTGCCCCGGGCGCAGGGCGTCGGAATCGCCCAGCGGCACGGTCGCCGGCAGGCCGCCTTCGACCCGGATGACCGCGAGGTCGCTGATGCGGTCGCTGCCGACGAGGTCGGCCTTGCGCGTCTCGCCGTCGGCGAACGTCACCTCGAACTGCTCGCCGCCGTCGACCACGTGCCAATTCGTGACGACGTGGCCCTGGTCGTCGATGATGAAGCCGGTTCCCGAACCGACCGGCGTCAGGTCGGAGCCCTTGTACCGCTGCTCGTTGATCACGGTGACCACCGCCGGCCCGACCCTGGCAACCACGTCCTCGGCCGACATCGCCGCCGCCTTCGGCGCAGCCGGGGCGGCCGCGATCCCGGGGCGAGCGGGGGGGGCGCGGGCTGACCGCCCGCAC
>JBPCRG010000271.1:0-5818 GCA_050997095.1 Thermomicrobiales bacterium
GATCCGAACATCTCGGCTGCCAACGGTGCGTAGTACGCGGCGTTGCGGCGGGCGGTGGCGCGGATCGGCTCGCCGACGTCGGGATCGGTCGTGAGTTCGAAGCACGCGGTCCGTCCCGCGAGCCGCCGCCGGGGCGATACGGAGTAGAAGCCGCTCACGCTGATCTCGTGGCGAAACGCCTCGCGGTAGACCGTCTGATCGACGAAGAGCGCATCGGAGGGCTCCGGGATCTCCTGTCCGACCTCGCAGATCATCAGGCACGCCTCATGCTCGGCCCGCTCCCGGTAGACCTTCGCCAACGCCGCCAGCGGCTCGGCGCGGGTCGGACGCGCGTTGTACGCCTCGAGCGCGCAGCGCACGAACTCCGCATGGGATCCGAGATCGCGGTGGCAGAGCGCGATCATCGCCCGCGAGTACCACACCTCCTCGTCCCACCCGCCGGCCGCGATCCGCCGCTCGTACCAGGCGATCGCATCGCGCCATCGTCCCGAATCCTTGAGGCTCTTGTCGAGACAGAACATGGAGCGGACGGTGCCCGGCTCGCGGGAGATCCCTCCCGCCAGCAGCGCGATGTCCCGCTCGGACTTGCTCACCCGATTGGCCCCGTTGGCATGGTCGTGGAACCGGATCCCCTGGAGACGCCCGGGCGGGTCGGGCGTGGAGAGATATTCGTGGGTCACCCCGACGTAGCGGGCATCGACGTCGCGCCGCAGCAGGCGGGCGTTCCAATAGGCGAGATCGTTCTGCTGGCGGACGAGGTAGGCGTCGGCTTCGAGACGGTCGCGGAAACCGGGGTCGTCGACGATCAGCGTCATGTCGGCGTCGGCGAGCAGGAGGTAGTCGAACGGGAGTCGAGACGCGCGGGCTTCGTCCAGCGCGGCGTTGCGCGCCTGACCGAAGTCGACGAACGGAACGTGCCGCAATTCGCCCGGAATTCCCCAGGACGCCATCCGCCGCTCGATCCGGGATGGCGTGCCGTCGGTCGAGCCGGTGTCGCAGATGACCCAGCAGTCGATGAACGGAGCGGCCGCGTCGAGGCAGCGGTCGATGATCGCCGACTCGTTCCTGACGATCATGTTGAGGCAGAGGCGCGTCATCGGCTGGAGATCCAACGCTCCTTGCCCGTCACCGCCGGCACCGCCCGCCGGTCGCCAGGATGGCGACGGGATCTTCAGTCATCTCAGGCAGGCTGTTCGACCGCAAGATCGCCGTCTATCCCGTAGGGCCGGTCGCTCCGGTCGCTCCGGTGATTCCGGTCGCTCCGGTGATTCCGGTCGCTCCGGTCGCTCCGGTGATCCCGGTCGCTCCGGTGATTCCGGTCGCTCCGGTGATTCCGGTCGCTCCGGTGTCGCCGGTCGGTCCGGTGATTCCGGTCGGCCCGGTGTCGCCAGTCGGCCCGGTGATTCCCGTTGGTCCAGTGTCGCCTGTCGGTCCCGTGGGGCCAGTCTGCCCTGTAGGGCCGGTCGATCCTGTGGAACCCGTGACACCCGTCGGTCCGGTGGGGCCGGTCGGACCGCCGACGCAGGCTCCGTCGCGGCACGTGGATCCGGAAACGCAGTCACCCGAATGGCAACATGAACTCTGGGGGATGCAGACGGTTTCGCATCGCTTTGTGCCATTCGGGCAGGCGCACCTCTTCCGCCCGGTCGACGGGACGTTCTCGCACATCCCGGTGCAGCATTCCGCATCCTTGCGACATGATCGACCGGCGCCCCGACACCTGCTGGCCGCATCGGCCCCGCCGATCCCGACGAGTGCAAGCCCGGTTGCCGCCGTGACGCCCAACACGCGCCGGAGCACCTCGCGCCGGGATGGCTTTCCGGCGAAAAGGCGCGTCAGATCGTCAAACCGCTTGTCGTCCACAGGTCGATCCCTCGCGTGCGCTTCGTCGCGGTCACCTTGTTCACCAACGCTGATCGCACTCTACCAAACCCGGCAGCGTCACGCGGGCGGATCGATCCGGTTTTCCTCGCAAACACAACCCGATCACATCCCATCGACACGACAAACCCTCGGGGGCACAGCGCCCGAGGGTTCGTCATCCTGCCATTTCAGACCCGGACTCAGGGAGAAGGGGTCAGATGCGGTGATCCGAATACCTCCGGTGGAACGAGACGGCGGCGAGCGCGAGCAATCCGCCGAGCAGCGCGACGATCGAGGCGAGCGCGGACGACGATCCGCCTCCGCCGCCCGCGCCGGTGTTCGGCAGCGTGGTCGTCCCCGCGCCGCCAGCCGTCTTCGTCGCGGCGGCCGGGGGGACTGCAGTGAGGGCGACCGTCGGTTCCGGCGTCGGCGTCCGGCCGGAGAGGTCCTCGGGGATGCTGTAGCTGTCGCAGGTCAACGCGTCGCCGCTGGCCACGTCCACCGAGAAGCTGTTGACCGTCGTGCCGACTTCGGTCGCGACGCCGTCGACTTCATTGGAGCAGAAGACGCGGAGCGTCACGAACTCGAGCGGGATGCCCTCGGTCTCCGTGAATTCGTGCGTCCCGACCGAGAGCGCGTCGAAGGTCAGGTTGCCGGAGCCGTCAACCGCGGCCGAGGCCCCGCCGTCGGCGGAGAAGGTGAAGGCTTGGCTGGGCGGATTGCCGTGGCACTCCGTGAAGATGTCCGAGACCGGCGCCCCCGCGGGGCAGACCCGCTTGTGGATCGTGACCGAGCCTTCATTCACTCCCGCGCTCGCGCTTGCCGCGAGAACCGCGAAAAACGCCAACGCGACCACGCCCGACACGATTCCCTTCAGTCCGATTCTTGCATGAGCCATTCGCGAACCCTCCAGCTTCGAGGAACGCACACGCCGGCGGACGCTTCCGATCCAGCGCGACGGGAAGATTCCCGTCTGTAGCTCATACGACCGGGACCGATGCTTCGTTTCTCTCACGCAGGAAACAGGATCTGGTGCGCCCGTCACGGTGGCGGATGGCGGATCGGGGACGTCCATCCGTCAGCCCGCCGCGTACTCCGCTAGCCCGTTCCGCGCCAACGACGCCGGAGTGGGCATGCCGGTCGCCACGTCCCA
The DNA here is from genome assembly GCA_050997095.1 of Thermomicrobiales bacterium. Lineage (GTDB taxonomy): Bacteria > Chloroflexota > Chloroflexia > Thermomicrobiales > UBA6265 > JBPCRG01. The sequence goes on from JBPCRG010000271.1 coordinate 3,017, forward strand.
CCCGGCGAGCTCGTAGTAGCGGTCGAGCGCGTGCGCGAACTCCTCGGCGCCGACCTTCAGACCGTCCGACGGGCCGCCCTTCAGCCCTTTGAACAGTTTCTTCGGCAGCGTGTCCTCGCTGCGGCCGACGCCGTCGCGGGCGTTGAACAGGCGCTGCATCGTCAGTTTGCGCGCGCCGACCTCGACCAGCTCATCGACCGTCAGGTCCCAGCCCGTCACGGCGGCGATCGCCCGCTGCAGGTGGTCCGGACCGTAAAGCTGCCAGGCCGGGCCGTAGACGAACTGGCAGACCGAGACGGAGTCGAGCAGCGAGTAGAACTGCTGCCCGATCAGGGCGAAGCGCACCTTCTCGTCGGAGAGGTTGAGCTGGTCCTGAGGGTCGGTCAGCCCGAGCAGCGCCAGCCGCCGCAGCGACTCGGGGTCCGAATCGGGGGCGTACGCCGGGTCGTGCTCGTGCGCCTGATGATCGGCGCCGTACGGGTTGACGGCGTAGACGAGCGCCAGCGAGCGCTTCAGCTGCGGCATGTGCGCCGGAAGCGCGTTGCCCTTGACGTCGGTCAGCAGATCCCCGCCCTTGCCCAGCCGTTCCGCCGCGCCGCGCATGCCCTCGGCCAGGACGTCGCCGAATCCCTGCCGCAGCGCGATCACCTCGGTCAGATAGAGCATCATCTCGGCGTCGCCCCACTCGATTTCCAGCCCTCCCGTGTCCTCGCCGTTGATCGCGCCGGTGGTGAACGCGTCCATCGCCCAGGCGATCGTCGCGCCGACCGCGATCGGGTCCATGCCGTGGATGTTGCAGCGCTGGTTGGCCAAGGCGATCGCGCCCAGGTCGCCGATGCCGCAGGCGGCGCCGAGCGTGGCCAGGGTCTCGTACTCCGGGCCGCCGTACCGCCCCTCGACCCCGATGTTCTCCTGCTGCACGACCCGCTTGCAGCGGACGGCGCAGCCGAAGCAGGTGTCGTTCTTCAGGTGGATCGTCTCGCGCATCCGCTCGCCGGAGATCTCCTCGGCCTCGGCGAAGACGCCGCTCTCCCAGTTGCGCGTCGGCAGCCCGCCCACGAGCTGCTGCGCCATCACCGTCTCGGCGGTGCCGTATTTCTGCAGGCCGGCCGTGGCGAGGTTGAGCCGCACGTTCTTCGCGCCCCAATGGGTGAGCGCCTTGAGCCCCGCGGGATCGGCGACGCCGACCTTGCCGGTACCCCGGCAGGAGATGAATTTCAGGTTCTTGCTGCCCATCACCGCGCCGAGCCCGGTCCGCCCGGCGGCGCGCGATGCCATGTTGAGGATGCAGGCGTATTTGACGAGGTTCTCGCCCGCGACGCCGATCGCCATCAGCTGCACCCTGCCGTCGCCGAGGTCCGCCTCGACCCGGTCCTGCAAATCGCCCGTGCCCATCCCCCAATACGGCCCGGCGTCGCGCAGCTCCGCCGCGCCGTCCTGGATGTGCAGATAGGTGGGCGCGGCCGCCTTGCCGAGCACCACGACCGCGTCGAACCCGGCGAACTTCAGCTCGGCGGGGAAAAAGCCGCCGACCTGGGCGTCGCCGATCACGCCGGAGAGCGGGCTCTTGGCGTTGACGCTCATCCTGCTCTGCCCGGAGATCGGGGCGCCCGTCAGCGGGCCGACCGCGAAGACGAGCACGTTCTCCGGTCCCAGCGGATCGGCATGGGCGGGGCAGAGGCGCAGGATGTAGTCCATCGCCAGCGCCGCGCCGCCCATGAACCGGCGGTAGTAGGCCGCGTCGGGATGGTCGACGCGCAACGTGCCCGCCGTCAGATCCGCGACGAGGATGTTGCCCATGAAACCGTTCGCCACGACGCGGCCTTCCTTTCGGTCTCCCCTGAGCGCTCAGTCTGGCGTGGCAGGGGCCGTTGGAGCGGAGCCGACGGGATCCTTCGTGCCCCAGGATGACCCCGTGATCGTCATTCTCACGCGTGGTTGCCATTCTGACGAAGGAAGAATCTCGTCGTCTCCTCGTGACCCCGACACATGACGATGGCCGGGGCACAAGGTGGTCTGGGCACCGTCATGTGTCACCGCCCGGAGCGACGATTCTCGCTGCGCTCGAAGAGATTCCTCGACTCCGCCTGCGGGCTCCGATCGGAATGACGGTAGGGGGAGTCGCGGCACCTTCGGCGACGATGACAAAGATGATGCACAGACCACTACTGAAGAAGCGTGGAGCCTATCTCCTCCGCCCTCATCTTGGGGCGCGGCGCTCCTTCGCCGGCAGCGGCGTCACCCCCGCCTCCCGGTCCTCCGCGCGAGCGAGCATGAAGAGGAGGGAGGAGAGCCGGTTCAGGTAGCGGAGGATCTCGGCGTTCAGCGTCTGCCCGGAATGGGCCAGCGCCACCGCCTGCCGCTCGGCCCGCCTGACCACCGTGCGGGCGACGTCGAGGGCGGCGCCGGGCATGGAGTCGCCGGGGACGATGAAGTGGCGGGGCAGCTCGATCTCCGCGGAGAGTTGGTCGGTCTGGGTCTCAAGATGAAGCACGCGGTCGTGGCCCAGGGCGTAGTCCTTCGGCCGGATCTCGTCGGTGAAGGCGAGTTCGGCCATGATCCGGTAGAGATCGCGCTGGGCCTCGAGCAGCCAGTCCTTCGTGCGCCCGGTCCGCGCCGTCGCCCGCGCCAACCCGATCGACGAGGTGGTCTCGTCCAGCGCGCCGATCAGCTCGATCCGCGGGTCGTCCTTGCCGACGCGGCCGCCGAGCAGGTCGGTCTCGCCGCCGTCGCCTTTGCCGGTGAACAGACGCATCTGGCTTCCCATCTCAGCTCCGCCCGCGGCGCCGGCCGCCCGGCGTG
>JBPCRG010000311.1:0-4640 GCA_050997095.1 Thermomicrobiales bacterium
GAACCACCTGCTGCTCGAATACGCCCTCAAGCGTCTGGGGCTGCATACGGTCTATTCGTATCTCCGGGACTACAACCTGCGCTCCTGCGCGGCGCTGCGAAAGTAGGGGTACCGCGACGCGGGCCGGATCCATTGGACGGGGCGGAAGGACGGGTCGTTCCTCGGCGATTTCACGTTCGATCTGTTGGCGGAGGAGTGGAGGGCGGCGAGAGACACCGAGCGATAAGATGCAAGAGATAAGGGATGAGCCTTGGGATGTGGGCTTTGAGAAGGGGGCGGGGATGAGGACGCTGGGGGTCGGGGTGGTCGGGGTCGGGGTGTTGGGGAAGATGCACGCGGAGAATCTGGCGCGGCGGATCCATGGGGCGCGGGTGACGGCGATCGCCGACGTGCGGACCGAGGCGGCGCAGCAGATTGCGGACGAACTGGGCGTGGCGCGCGTGTATGCGTCGGCGGAGGAGCTGGCGGCGGACCCGGATGTCGAGGCGCTGGTGATCGTCTCGAACGACGGCGCGCACGCGGCGGGGATTTTGGCGGCGGCGGCCAACGGCAAGGACGTCTTCTGCGAGAAGCCGATCACGACCACGCTCGAGGACGCCGACCGCGTGCTGGCGGCCGTCGCGCAGTCGGGGGTGACGCTGCAGATCGGGTTCATGCGCCGCTACGATGCGGCCTACGCCGCGGCGAAGGCCGCGATCGACGCCGGCAGGATCGGCACGCCGATCCTGATCAAGGCGGCCCATCGCGGCAAGTACCCGTTTCCGCGGCAGCCGGGGGCGGGGCCCGACCCGTCGGTTTTCTTCAACTCGTGCATCCACGACTCCGACAACGCGCGCTGGCTCTTGGGCGACGAGGCGGTCGAGGTGACCGCGATCGCGAACCGGGTCGTCGCCTCGACCTCCGCCGACGGGCAAGGCACCGACGTGGCGGTGACGACGATCCGCTTCGCCAAGGGCGCGCTGGGCGACATCGAGAACGTGAGCTCCGCCTTCTACGGCTACGACGTGCGGACCGAGGTGGTCGGCGACCGCGGCGCCCTCTTCATCGGCTCCCTGCGGGAGACCGGCTGCGTGCTGGCCACGGAGGCGGGCTTGAGCTCCGACATCACCGACCACTGGCTGACCCGGTTCGGCCAGACCTACCTGATCGAACTCGAGGACTGGGTGCGCCGCACCCTCGCCGGCGAGCCGCCCTTCTGCACCGGAGCCGACGGCCGCGCCGCCCTGGAGATCGCGATGGCGGCGACGACGTCGCACCGCGAGCGGCGTCCCGTCGCGCTGCCGCTGTGACGGTCGGCGATCCGACGCGGCCGGACCCCCGGTTTCCGGACCGCACACGCAGCTCTCCCGACCCACGGCGGGCGCAAGCGCAACGGGTGTCCGAATGCGGTTGGAGTGAGGATTCTTGACGACGATGAATGTGCCGGAACTTGACGCGCCCATGCTCCCGATGCTCGCCGCCACGGTCCACGATCCGGACGGGCGGTTTCTGCCCTTGCTCCACGTCCAGCGGCGCCAGTTCGCCCTGTACGCCGGCGTCCATGCCGCGGCGACGCGGGGGACCGCCGACCGGACGCTCGACGCGCTGCGCGACGCGGGCGCGCAGGTGGCGATGGTCGAACCCGGAGCGGCGGGGGAGACGCGCCGGGTTGCGCTCCGCGCCGCCGTCGAGGCCGGGGCGGACTCCGTCCTCGTCTGCGACTTCGACCGCTGGCTGCATTGGGGCGACCGCCATCCGAAAGAGCTCGACGGTCTGTCGGCCCGGATCGCGCGGCTGCGGCCGACGCCGTGGCTTGTCTGCCTGGGGCGGACGACCCGGGCGTTCCTGACCCATCCCCGGGTTCAGCGGGAGGCGGAGGGGGAGACCATCCACGCCCTGTCGCTGGCGCTCGGCCGCCGGGTCGACGCGACCGCCGGGGCGGCTTGGCTGTCGCGCGAGGGCGCCGAGATCGTGCTGGCGAACTCGACCGAGCGGACCAGCGCGACGGATCTCGAATGGCCGGCGCTCATCGATCGCGCCGATCCGCGGCGTCTCGGGTTCATCGCCAACGAGGGGCTCGAGTTCGAGACCGGATCGTTCTTCGGCAGCGAGATCGTCGCGGCCGGAGGGCGCGACGCCTGGATCCAGGCGCGGTACGAGCGCCCGGAGATTTGGGCGGCTCGGCTGTCGCTCGCGGCGGAATCGGCGCGCGCGCTGGTGCGGGTGCTGGGTGATCGCCCATCTTCCCCGCCCCCCGGCGAATAGGGGACGGCCGAGCGCGCGAACTCCGTCTGATCACGATTCGTCCGCCTTGCCCGCGCCGGCGCGGGCAAGGCGCGGGCCGTACTGCCGTTCGTAGTACGCGGCGAACGCCGCGTCGTCGTCGCGGATCGGCTCCCACCACTCCGGATGGGCGACATACCAGTCGATCGTGTCGCGGAGCGTCCGGTCCGCGCCGCGGGTCGGCGTCCAGCCGAGCTCGTCGCGGATCTTGCGCCAATCCAGCGCGTAGCGGCGATCGTGGCCGGGACGGTCCGTCACGTGGGCGATCAGCGACTCCGGTTTCCCGAGCCGGGAGAGGATGGCCCGCGCCACCTCGAGGTTGGGCCGCCCGCCGCCCGCTCCCACGTTGTAGGTCTCTCCCTGCCGGCCCCGACGCAGGACCAGATCGACCGCAGCGGCGTGATCGTCCACGTGCAGCCAGTCGCGCACCTGCCGCCCGTCGCCGTAGACCGGCAGCGGCTGGTCGCGCAGGGCGTTCGTGACGAAGAGGGGAACCAGCTTCTCCGGGTGCTGCCGGGGTCCGATCGTGTTGCAGCCCCGGGTGACGAGCACCTCGGCTCCGTGCGAGTCGACGAAGGCCCGGCACATCAGGTCGCCCCCGGCCTTGGCCGCCGCGTAGGGGGACCTCGGCCGCAGGCAGTCGGTCTCGGCCGAGAACCGGCCCGGCGGGACGTCGCCGTAGACCTCGTCGGTGCCCACCTGCACCATCCTCCGGCCATGGCGGCGGACGGCGTCGAGGAGCGCGACGACTCCGGCCACGTTGGCGCGGACGAATGCCGCGGGGTCGGCGAGCGAGCGGTCGACGTGGGTCTCGGCCGCGAAATTGACGACCGCGTCGCAGGAACGGACGAGATCGTCGACGAGCGGCGCGTCGGCGATGTCGCCATGCACGAAGCTGAAGCGCGGATGCTCCGCCGCATGCCCGAGGTTCGCGGGGTTCCCGGCGTAGGTCAGCGCATCGAGCGCGACGACGTCGTCCGCTCGATCCGCGGGCTCTCCGGCGAGGACGAGATCGACGTAGGCCGAGCCGATGAATCCGGCGGCTCCGGTGACGAGAATCCTCATCCCGCGCCTGCTTCCGGCCCGGCGGAGGCGCCCGCCGTCATCCGAGGCCCACGATCGAGTGGTCGCCGAGTGTCAGCCGGATCGCTCCGGGCGTGGGGAGCGACCGCTCGACGACGACGTCCCGGCCGATCAGGGAGTCGACGATCCGCGGGCCGATGTCGCGGATGACGCTCCGCTCCATCACGATCGAGCCTTCGATCCCGCACCTCTCAAGTTGGCAATCCGCGCCGATGGCCGTGAACGGTCCGACGAAGGCGTCGGTCAGGCGGGAGCCCGCGCCGACGATCGCCGGGCCGCGGACGGTGCTCGTGACGACCGCGGCTCCCCGCTCGATCACGACCTCGCCCTCGACCGTCGACGCCGCGTCGACGTCGCCGTCGATCCGGCGGACCATCGTCGACAGCACCAGACGGTTCGCCGCGAGCAGGTCGTCCTTGCGGCCGGTGTCGATCCAGTCGTCGTCGACCAGCGACGCGTCGACGGTGTGGCCGGCGTCGATCAACCCCTGGATCGCGTCGGTGATCTCGAGCTCGCCCCGCGCCGACGGCGTCAGGCATGGGGTGATCGCGTGGATCTCGGGGCCGAAGAAGTAGACGCCGACGACGGCCAGATCGGAGACCGGCCGCGTCGGCTTCTCGACCAGACGCCGCACCCGGCCGTGCCCGTCGAGCAGCGCCACCCCGAATGCGGCCGGATCGGCGACCCGCTTGAGGAGGATGCGGGCTTGGTCCCGGCCGGCGAGGAACTGCCCGGCATAGGCGACGATCCCGTTCCTCAGGAAGTTGTCGCCCAGAAACATGCAGAACGCGTCGTCGCCGAGCCACTCCCGCGCCGTGACGATGGCGTGGGCGAGTCCGAGCGGCGCCGACTGCGGAAGGTAGGCGACCCGGGCCCCGAAGGCGGATCCGTCGCCGACGGCGGTCCGCACCTGGTCGCCCTTCTCGCCGGTGACGATCCCGATCTCGACGATCCCGGCGGCGACCAGCTGCTCGAGCGCATAGAACAGGACCGGCTTGTTCGCGAGCGGCACGAGCTGCTTGGCGCCGGTCGCGGTCAGCGGACGAAGGCGCGAGCCCTTGCCGCCGGCGAGCACGAGCCCCTTGAGACGCGCCCGGGGCATGCCCGGTCCCGATGACTCCACTGGCTGGTCTCTCCCCGGCGACGCCATGGCCTTCGACGGCAGCATACCCGATGCGGATCGGACGCCCTCCGTCCGGCCTGCGGGCGGGGGCCTCCACCCCCCCCGGGGGGCCGGAGGGTCCCCCACTCGGCCCCCGGCCTCCCCAGCTGGCCGACGACAGGAAAGGGCGGGA
>JBPCRG010000335.1:0-6746 GCA_050997095.1 Thermomicrobiales bacterium
AGACGCCGTCGACGGGAATTCGGTTCCCGCACCTTTGGTGTGGCCTTGGAGGAACGATGCGCGTAGGGGCGCCGCTTGCCGAGCCTTTCTCAGCGCCGACACGCCTTCAGGGGAAAGGGCGCGGCAACCGGCGCCCCTACCTGGTTGCGTAGCGTCGAGGCGGACGCGCGGCCGGACACGGGTGCAGCGTGGCCCGCAATCTGCGTTCGACGACCAAGGTCGGTACGCTGAATCGCGTCGTCTTCGCCGACATCGCGGTGCACAAACGCCAAGATCGTGAAAGGGACTGCCCTCGACATGGAGACGCCGTCGACCATTCCTAAACCCGGCGTCGAAGCCCCGGACTTCTCCCTTGCCAGCGGGCCGGATCAGACGCTGTCGCTCTCGGAGCTGCGCGGCCATCCCGTCGTCCTCGTCTTCTACCCCGCCGACTGGAGCTCGGTCTGCGGCGACCAGCTGGCGCTCCACAACGAGGTCCTCGACGAGTTCGAGCCGTTCCGCGCGAAGATCGTCGGCATCTCCGTCGACGGCGTCTGGTGCCATCAGGCCTTCGCGCGCGACCGCAAGCTCCGCTTTCCGCTGCTCGCCGATTTCGAGCCGAAGGGCGAGGTCGCACGCCTTTACGGCGCGTACGACGCCGACCACGGCGTCGCCTTGCGGGCCACCTTCCTGATCGACGCCGAGGGCGTCGTCAACTGGAGCCACATCTCCCCGATCATAGTCAATTCCGGCGTCGCCGGCGTGCTCGCGGCGTTGGAGTCGTTGGACGCGGACGCCGGGAAGGAGCGGGCGGCATGACCGATCCGACGCAGGGCGCGACCCTGACCATCCCCGTCGGGGACGGCGACAACGTCGCCGGACCCGAATCCGCCCCGGTCACGATCGTCGAGTACGGCGATTTCCAGTGCCCCTCCTGCGGCGACGCCGAACCCGAGATCCAGGCCGTGCGGGCCGAACTCGGCGACCGACTCCGCTACGCCTTCCGCCACTTCCCCCTGACCACCATGCACGAGTTCGCGGAAGGCGCCGCCGAAGCGTCCGAGGCCGCCGCCGCCCACGGCAAGTTCTGGGAGATGCACGACGCGCTCTTTGCCAACCAGGAGCATCTCGAACCCGCCCGGCTGGGGGAGTACGCCGCCGAGATCGGCCTCGACGCCGGCGAAGTCACCCGCGCCGTGACGGACCAGACCTACGCGCCGAAGGTCCGCGCCGACTTCCGCGTCGGCGTCAGCAGCGGCGTCAACGGCACCCCGACCTTCTTCATCAACGGTGCCCGCCACGACGGCTCCTACGACCGCGACACCCTGCTCGAAGCCGCCCGCGCCGCCATGGCGTAAGGCGCCCGCCCTCTGCCCCGAGCCCGGGACAGGAATATCTCGGGTTCGGGGCGGCAGATTACAGTCATGCCGTCTGAATCGGGGCTTCCTGCCGCCTCACGTGAACATCGGTCTGAACCCGCGGCGCCCGTGACGGCGTCAGTGCGCCGCGACGACTGTCTGCGCCGCGCCGACGGGCTCAGGGGCGGACTTGCCGCGAATGGCGACGATCGAGACCACCAGCGTGCAGGCCATGAAGATCGCGGCCACGACGAAGGCGGATTCGACGCCCGTGGTCATGGCGTGGTGCGCCTGCGCGATCGGGTCTGCGAGCGGATGCTTGGCGGCGTCGCGGCTGGCCGTGCCGAAGATCGTGACCAGTATCGCGAGACCGAGCGACCCGCCCACCTGCTGGACCACGTTCAGCAGACCCGCGGCCGCGCCCGCGTCCGACGGGGCCACGCCCGCCAACGCCACCAGCGTCAGCGTCACGAAGGGCATGCCCACGCCCAGCCCGACCAGGATCATCGGCCCGAGAATGTTCACGCCCTACGTCGACGTCGCCGAGATGAAGGTCAGCCAGATCATGCCGACCGTCGCGATCGCGGTCCCGGCGACCGTCAGCGGCTTGGGTCCGAAACGCGGCAGGAGCTTGGTGACGGAGCGCGCCGAGAGGAACGACGCGACCGTCGTCGGCAAGAACGCGAGCCCGGTCAGAAGCGGGCTGAATTCGAGCACGTCCTGCATGAACTGGGTCAGGAAGAAGAACATGCCGAACATGCCCGCGACGAGAAGCAGGCGGATCAGGTAGGCGCTCCAGCGGTTGCGGTCCGCGAACAGCCGCAAAGGCATGATCGGTTGCGAGGCCCGGACCTCGATCGAGACGAAGGCCGCAAGCAGGACGATCGCCGCCACGAAGGCGGCAAGCGTCCCCGCGTCCGTCCAGCCGTCCGACGAGGCGCGGATGAACGCATAGACGAACGAGGTCACCCCCCACCGTTGAGGTGAGCGCGCCGGCGATGTCGAACCTGCCCGGCAACCGCACCGATTCGTGGATGAAGAGCGGGGCGAGCGCGACCGCCGCGATCCCGATCGGCACATTGACGAACATGACCCAGCGCCAGGACGCCCAGTTGGTCAGCATCCCGCCGGCGATCAGCCCGATGGAGGCTCCCACCATGGAGACCGCCGCGTAGAGGCTGAAGGCGCGGGTGCGCTCGGCCCCTTCCTCGAAGTTGGTGGCGATCAGCGACAGCGCGCTTGGCGAGGCCGCGGCGGCGCCGACGCCCTGAAGCGCCCGCGCGGCCAGCAGCAAGGCCGACGAGGTCGCGAAGCCGCCGAGGAGCGACGCCGTCGTGAACAGGATCAGACCCGCGACGAAAAGCCGCCGTCGTCCCAATATGTCCCCGGCGCGGCCGCCGAGCATCAGGAAGCCGCCGAACGCGAGCGAATAGGCGGTCAGGACCCAGGAGAGCCCGGCCGTCGAGAAGTGCAGGCTGGACTGGATGTCCGGCAGGGCCACATTGACGATGCTGACGTCTAGGACGAGCATCAACTGGCACATCACGATGACGAACAGCGCGATCTCCGGATGATGCCCCCGGCTCGCCCGACCCCTCGCCGTTGCGGCCCCTTGAGCCGCGGCGTTTCCTCTTCCATCCATTCCACACCGATTCCTTCGGCATCGCGCTGCGACGCCATCCGTTCGCACTGTCCCCGTGGACGGTGTAAACTCCCGATACGGGGGATGTCCCCGTTTATTCACCCAATCATACGGAGGCTGCCTCCGGTTGTCAAATCCCGACGCGCGAGACGTGACCGAAATCATCGAAACGACTACCGACCGTGAGCGCCCGATGCGGGCCGACGCGCGGCGGAACCGCGCCTGCCTGCTGGCCGAGGCGCGGATCGCCTTCGAGCGGAACGGAGCCGACGCCTCGCTCGAAGAAATCGCGCACCGGGCGGGGGTTGGGTCGGGCACACTCTATCGGCATTTCCCGACGCGCGAATCGCTTCTGGAGGCCGTCCTGCGGGACTGGATCGAGTCGATGCAGACGGAGTCCGCAGGTCTTCTCGCCCACGGTTCGCCGTCGGAGGCGCTGCATCTCTGGCTGCGCTCGTACATCTCGCACATGACGATGTACCACGGCCTGGCGACCGCGCTGACCGCGGGCATGCAGGAGGAGTCGTCCGCGCTCCACGCCTGCGGCCGAAGCCTCAAAAAGGCCGGCGCCGCCCTTCTCACCCGATCCCAGGAGGCCGCCGAGATTCGCGCCGATGTCGACGTCATCGACGTGTTGCGGCTGGCCAAAGGCATCGCCCTTGCCGCGGAGCGGCCCGGCGGCGGCGATGACCTCGTCGAACGTCTCCTCGCCATCGTGATGGACGGCCTTCTCGTCCACCCTCGGCAGACGCCCTAGAGCCGATGCCGCGGAGATGGAAGCCAACATCCGTGGCGCGTTCGTGCTGCCTCGCCCCTACGGCATCGGGGCGGGGCCCCCATCGCCCACCTCAATGCATCGCCCGGCCGCCGTCGACGTTGACGGTCTGCCCGGTGACGACGGGGCTTGCCTCCGCCGCGAGGTGGGCGACGTCGCTCGTCGCGCCTCGACGTCTGACCGCCCGCGACTCGTCGAGAAGGACGTGTGGAGTCTTCGGAGATCGTCGCCAGCGTCGGCGAGACCGTCTGGCTGACGATCCTGCAGGAGTAGACGCGGATCTTCGACGCGGCGACGCGGCGACGGAGCGGCGGATCGACCTGCCGTAGCCCGACTCCGGCGCGGGATGCGCTACGCTGTCGCGGCGAGTCCAGACACCGCGCAATCCGCAGAAACTGAAAGAGGAGACGATGCCGAACGTTGCCGCGGATGACCTGCGCCCATTGATGCGCCGCATCCTGGAGGCCGCGGACACGCCGCCCGAGACCGCCCGCGCGGTCGGGGACTCCCTCGTCGACGCCAACCTGGCGGGGCACGACTCCCACGGCGTGATCCGCGTGCTGCACTACGTCGAGATGGCCCAGAACGGCAAAGTCGACCCCGCCTCCGTCGCCGCCATCCTCTCCCGCCACGGCGCGACCGCCCGGATCGACGGCGGCTGGGGCTGGGGCCAGCCCTCGATGTGGCTAGCGACCCGGACGGCGATCGACCTCGCCGCGGCGCACGGCATCGGCGCCGTCACCGTCGGCCGCTGCTACCACATCGGCCGCGTCGCGCCGTATGTCGAGGCGATCGCGCGGGCCGGGCAGATCGGCATCGCCTTCGCCAACGCCGGCCCCGCCGTCGCGCCCTACGGCGGCCGGACCCGGGTGATGGGCACCAATCCGATCGCCTGGGCCGTGCCCCGCGCCGACGGAGCCGCGCCGATCTGCCTGGACATCGCGACCGCCGCGATCGCCGAAGGCAAGCTGCGCGTCGCCCGCGCCAAGGGCGTCCCCGTCCCGCCCGGCATGATCGTGGACGCCGCCGGCGAACCCTCGCTCGATCCGAACGACTTCTACGACGGGGGCGCGCTGCTCGCGTTCGGCGCCCACAAGGGATCGGGCTTCAGCATCCTCGCCCAGATGATCGGCGTCGGCATCGCCGGGGCGAGCGCCGCGATGCTCGGCGAGCGCCGCGGCGGCAACGGCCCCTTCGTGATCGCGATCGACATCGCCGCCTTCACCCCGATCGACGAATTCATCGCCGCGGTCGAGGGCGAGGTCGATCGCATCCACGGCGCGGCCCCGTCGGCCGGCTTCGACCGCGTCCAGCTCCCCGGCGAACCCGAGCTCGCCATCCGCGCCCAGCGCCTCCTCGACGGCATCCCCGTCCCCGACCGCACTTGGACCGACCTCCAGACGCTCGCGACGCAACTTGGCGTCGGCGCTCTCGGTTAGCAAGGAGTCGAAGCTCAAAAGGCCGACGACGGCATTGAAAAAGCCGCGGAGTGGAGCGCCGAGAAGACCGTTCGCATGTCAAACTGGAGAGGGGGGCAGGATTGCAGTCGGATCTTCAACTACAGCCGGTCCTTGTGAAAAGGTCGACTTCTTCGCAGACGGGCAAACGGAACCCCGGGCCGTAACCGCCACAAGGACGATCAGTGGAAACCCGGGGAATACACCGAAGATTCTAGACGCTCCCCACCTTTTGTCAAGTTGTTTGCAGACTCAAATCGACTTCCATCGGCTGCCAGCTGAGAAGGATTCCCAGTGATTGCGAAATACGTGGTCGATCTCCAACTCCCAATTTCCCAAAATCGGTTGGAACGGTACCGTCCCAAAGATGCTTTCGGGAATCACATCGGCTCGGACATGGAGATGTTGGTCGGATACTTCTGGAACATGGCCTTGGCCGAGTCACTTTACCCATGTCTCCATGGGGTCGAAATCGCGCTTCGCAACGCGATCCATGCCACGTTGACCAACCGCTATCAGTCCGAAGAGTGGTGGCGTCGGCAAAGCGTGAGAATGTTCCCTTCGCAACTGAAGACGATTTCCGCCATCGAGGAGGACCATCGCCGAAGACATCAGATCCCAATCACGCCGGGAAGGCTGATCAGTGAACTCAACTTCGGATCCTGGACGACTCTCTTGAGTCAACCGTACGAGTCGCAGATCTGGCGCTACAAGCACTTCGTCCTGCTCTCCCAAGTCTTTCCCACGCTGGCGAATCGACCTTGCCCGACATCCACAAACGGTTCAACGACATCCGCTTCCTGCGCAACCGGGTGATGCACTACGAGGCAGTCTTCCAGCGGCCGCACTTGGCGATTGAGCATGCTCAGATCCACGCCGCGATCGAGTGGATCAGGCCAGAACTGCACCGGGGAATTCACGCCGTCGACAGTTTCCCCGACATTTTCCTTGAAGGGAGAGGCCGGGTCCACGACAAACTCGTTCAGATGTTGGACAGGCCGTAGATCGGTATCGGTCAAAGGATGTGCCGCCTCGAAAACCGGTCCAATGGCCGAACCACCCAGTATGTGGTTGACCGCGACCCGGCAAAACAGTTGTTGCCGCTCATGAACGCGCAACATTGCCCCGTTGGCCTGAACGTCGAAAATCCATCCCCGCAAAGCTGCGCTTGCTACCCCAGATGCCGCCCGAACCACTCGTTGAGGCGCGTCAGGAAGTCCAGCCGGTGGGCGGGGTGGCCGACGCGGACGAAGGGGTGCGCGCCGCCGGGGTAGCGGACGAACTCCACCTCGCAGCCGTGGTCGAGCAGGGCGGCGAAGAGCTGCTCGCCCTGGCCGATGGGGCAGCGGTCGTCGGCCTCCCCGTGCAGGATCAATGCGGGGGTTATGGCCTTGGTCAGGTGGGTCAGCGGCGAGCGGGCGACGTATTCGTCGTGGATCTCGTCCGGCGTCCCCCCGATCTGCAGGGGGCCGAACATATGCCCGATGTCGCTCGTGCCGTAGAACGAGACGAGGTCGACCACCGGCGCGCCGATC
>JBPCRG010000358.1:0-9397 GCA_050997095.1 Thermomicrobiales bacterium
CATCATGAAGACCTCGCCGTGGGCGAAATTGATCAACTCGACGATCCCATAGACCAGTGTGTAGCCGAGGGCGATCAGCGCGATGAGCGACCCGTTCGCCAACCCGATTATCAGGTACTGCACGAAAAGCTGGATGTCGAAATGCATGGCCGTTCCCGCGTCGTTGAAGGGATGGTCAGTGGGCGCGGCACGACCGCCGACGATCGTGGCACGGAAAGGACGGGACGGGCGACGCCCGTCCCGTCCTTCAATTCACTGCGGACTACTGGCCGCCGGAGATCGTCTTCTGGTAAGTGATCTTGCCGCCCTTGATCATCGAGAGGCCGATGACCGCCGAATTGGTGTCGCCGGTCGCCGTGAACGCCCACGTGCCGCCAAGGAGGCTGGCGAAGCCTTCGGTCTTGAGCATTGTGTCGAGAATCTTCGCACGGTCCTTTTCGCCCGTCTTCTCGATCGATTGGAGCACGACGACGGTCGTCTCGTAGGCGTAGACCGCGTAGGAGTCCGGCGGGTGGCCGAGCTTCTCTGTGATGCGCTTCACGTAGTCTCCGCCAGGACCTCCGAGCTCGAGGAGCTTGTCGGGGGTGTATCCCGCGAAGGTCAGATAGGCGCCTTCGGCGGCGTCCGCCGCGCCCTTGACGAACGCGTCATTGATCAGTCCGTCGGGGCCGAGGAAGGTGACGTCCTTCGGATCCATCACGGATCGCATGTCCTGAAGAACCTTGGCCGCGTTGTTGTCGACCGTGGCGCCGCACATCAGGAGGTCAGGCTTCTTGTCGGCGATCGAGGTCATCAGCGACTGGTAGTCGGAGGCCTTGGGATCGTAGCCCTCGAAGCCGAGCACTTTGCCGCCGGCTTTCTCGAACGACAGCTTGAAGACGGAGGCGACGCCCTTGCCGTAGAGGCTCTGGTCGTGGATCACGTAGGCCAGCTTCTTGCCAAGTTCGCCAAACGCCCAATTCGCGGCGGCCGCGCCTTGGACATCGTCCGCCGGGCAGACGCGCATGTAGTTGCGCTTTCCGCTCGGGAAGTACTTGTCGGGCTCGCCCACATCGGTGGCACCTTCGATCTTCTTGGTGAGTCCCGGGTAGGTGTTGGCGTAGGAGATCTGCGCCATTCCGGCTCCGTTGAGGATCGGGATCGAGATCTTGGCGGCGCCGGAGTTGTAGGTGCCCATGTAGACCATGCAGTCGGTGTCGTTGACGACTTTGTTGGCGTTCTCCGATTCCTTGCCGGCTTCCCAGCCGCCGTTGTTCGCGGCGACGCCGTCATCCAGAGCCTCGTACTCGATCGCGAACCCGCCCGCGGAGCTGCCGAAGTCGGCCAGACAGAGCTTGACGGCCAAGACGGCGTCTCCACCGATCTGGTCGTAGGTGCCCGTGAGGGGCCACGAGGAAAAGAGCTTGATCTTGCCCTTGCTGGTGTCGGTCGTGTGCGCGATGCCGGGAACGCCGATCTGGGTCGATTCCGGCATCCCGGTCGCCGCCGGGGTCGCCTGCGCCGCCGCGCCGGAGGCCCGGAGCACGTTGCCGATCAGGCCGAGCGAGAGCCCGGCCGCG
Organism: Thermomicrobiales bacterium; assembly: GCA_050997095.1. Taxonomy (GTDB): domain Bacteria; phylum Chloroflexota; class Chloroflexia; order Thermomicrobiales; family UBA6265; genus JBPCRG01. Next base: position 1,560 of record JBPCRG010000358.1, read on the forward strand.
CCGGCCCGGGTGACGAACTCGCGTCGATCCAGCTTGCCGTTGTGCAGTTTCGCGATCAGGTCTGCGATGCTCTCTCGTCCCACAGAGTTCTCCTTCGATGCTCAGACCGGCGGCTTTGCCGGTCGTCCTCGGTGGCCAATGCGACCACCCCGCCGCCGAACGCTCGGGCGCTTGACGACACCTCTCGACGGCACAGCCGGGTCGTCCCCGAATTAGCCATTCCGACGTGGCGCAGGCGTGACGTTTTCAACCCGATCATGCGGCGAATCTAGCTCGGCACAATACCGTAGGCAGGGTGGGGTGTCAAATGATGATGCCGATCGCCGCAGCCCGGCTCCGCGGTTTGGTCATCCCATCCACATCGCGGGGCGTGCCGGCAGCCGTGCCACCGCCTACAATCGCCAGCGCGGCGACCGGCCGCCGACCTGCGAGGAGAGAACAGGCATGCACGGGGTGCGACCACTCGCGGAACCGCCGCGCTCCGCCGAGATCGTCGTGATCGGCGGGGGCATCGTCGGCGCGGCCACCGCCTTCTGGCTCGGTCGGGCCGGACTCCGCCCGCTGCTGGTCGAGCGCGCCGCGGCGCTCGCCACGGCGACGACCGCAGCCTCCGCGCACTGCATCCGCTGCCAATTCAGCGATCCCGAGAACTTCGACCAGATGCGCGAGAGCTTCGACATTTTCCGCGCCTTCGGCCCGACCCTGGGCCTGTCCGGAGCGGACGCCGACATCGGGCTCCGCCAGCAGGGCTATCTCTTCGCGTCGACGATCCCCGAGGAACGCGTCGCCTTCGCCGCGCGCGTCGCCCGCCAGCAGGCGCTGGGGGTGGACGACATCGAGTGTTTCGACGGCGACGAGATCCGCCGCCGCTTCCCGTGGATCTCGGGCGAGGTCGCCGTCGGGGCATTCCGGGAGGCCGACGGCTGGATCGACGGCTACCGTGCGGCGGCGGGGTTCGCCAAGGCGTCGGGGGCGGTGGTCATGCTCTCGACCACGGTGACCGGGATCGAGATCGAGGGCGGGCGGGTCGTCGGCGTCGCGACGACCCGCGGCCGGATCGCGACCGAGCGCGTGGTTCTCGCCGCCGGTCCGTTCTCGAAGGCGATCACCCCGGAGCCGTTGCCGATCGTCCTCTGGAAGCGCAACCGCCTGATCGTCCCCGCGGACGCCCGCATCCCCCAGCATGGGCCGATGACGATCGACGCCAACACGGGAGCCCACTGGCGGCCGTACCACGGCGGGGCCTTGCTGGCCTGGGCGCAGGATGAGCGCGACGCCGATCCCGTCTGGCCGGTCGCTCCCGACCCGGGCTTCCCCGACCTCATCCTGCGCGACCCCCGCGGCGTCGGTCGGCTCAGCCCCTTCTGGAACGACGTCGCGCCGGGTCTGGGTCCGGACCGGATTCAGCTCACCGCCGGCCAGTACACCGTCACCCCCGACCACAAACCGTTGATCGGGCCTGCCGCCGAGACGCGCGGGCTCTGGATCAACACCGGCTACAGCGGTCATGGGATCATGGGCAGCGCAAGCGGCGGCCGGCTTCTTGCGGACACGGTCACCGGGCGCGTCGCCGAGGCCGCCAACCCGTTCCATCCCGGCCGATTCGCGTCCGGCGCGAAACCGCCCGACGTCGAGCAGATCGTCCTGTAGGGTCCCAGCGTTTCGAGGACCATCCACCCCATGCACACGCAGACATTCCACCCGCAGGATGACGACGGGGAGAACGAGGGGGCCGAGGACCTTGATCGCGGGATCGCGGAGCCCGGCGAGGCGATCGACGTCACCGTCGCCGGCCTGCTCGAGGCGCGCGACGAGCTGGCCCGCGCGCAGCGGGCGCTCGCTCCCGTCAAGGCCTCGCTCGAACGGCAGGGGTTCTACGCCTACGGCTCGCTGGACGACCAGCAGCGCTGGAGCATCGCCGTCGACGACGAGGTGGGGCGGATCGACGTCCGGATCGGCGGCGACGGCTTCGTGGTCGAGCTCTGGGGCTCCTCCCCCGGGCTCTACTCCGACGAGGACAACGAGTGGCGCCGCCGGGTGCAGCAGCGCCTCGCCCGGATGACCATCGCCAACGTCTCGCGCGGCATGCTCCAGCCCCACCAGAGCGCGATGTGGGACGATGTCGAGCAGGGCGTGGCGGTGCGGATCACCTACGAGATGCCGTTCACCCGCGCGGAGCAGGTCGGCGCCTTCGTCCGGGAGCATCTGCCGGAGCTCGAAGAGGTCATCGGCTTCGTCGAGTCGCAGCTGTCGTAGGGGGCGCCGTGACTGAACCGACGCGCGTCGCGCCGCCGAACCTCGAACCCGCCGCGCTCGACCGCTGGCGCCGCCGCCTCCGGATCGCGCAGGGTCGGGAGCCCGCGGACCTGGTTCTGCGCGGCGGCCACGTGGTCAACGTCTTCTCCGGCGAACTGGAGCGGCTCGACGTGGCGATCGCGGACGGCGTGATCTGCGCGCTGGGGCGATCGCTGGACGGCCTCGCCATCGACGACGTGACGGGTGCGGTGATCGCGCCCTCGTTCATCGACGCCCACATCCACATCGAAAGCTCGCTGCTCTGGGTGCCCGAGTTCGCACGCGCTGTCGTCCCCCACGGCACGGGCGCGGTCGTCACCGACCCGCACGAGATCGCCAACGTCGCCGGGTTGGCGGGGATCAGGGCGTTCCGCGACGCGTCGCGCGATCTGCCGCTGCACATCCGGTTCACCGTCCCGTCGTGCGTTCCCGCCAGCGAGCACGAGAGCCCGGGCGCGACGCTGGACGTCGAGGAGATGCGCGAGGCGCTCGCCTGGCCGGAGAGCGTCGGGCTCGGCGAGATGATGAACTTCCCGGGGCTGCTGGCGGGCGACGCCGCGATCTTCGCCAAACTCGGCGCGGCCGGGAGCCTCCGCCGCGACGGGCATGCGCCCGGGCTGCGCGGTCTTCAGGCCGCGGCCTACGCCGGGGCGGGCCTCCACTCCGACCACGAATCGACATCGCTCGACGAGGCGCGGGAGAAGCTGCGGGCGGGTTTGATGATCATGATCCGCGAGGGCTCGACCGAGCACAACCTCCACGAGCTGCTGCTGCTGGTGGGCGACGCGACCTATCCGCGCTTCTGCTTCGCCTCCGACGACCGCGACTGCCACACGCTGCACGAGCGCGGGCACGTCGACGACATCCTGCGCGCGGCGATCACGGCCGGGCTCGACCCGCTGCGCGCGATCCGGATGGCGACCTGGAACGCCGCGGACTATTGGCGTCTCGACGGCATCGGCGCCGTGGCCCCCAGGTACGATGCCAACCTGGTCGTCCTCGACGACCTGCAAGGGATCCGGGTCGAGACCACCTACTTTCAGGGCCGCGTCGCCGCCCGCCGCGGCGCATTCGTGGGCGCCGCCGCGGCGAGTCCGCCACCGGCGCTCTTCTCGAACACCGTGCGCGTGGCTCCGGTCATGCTGCGGGACCTGGCCCTGCTCCCGGACGACGCCAAATTCGCGGTCGACGTCATACCCGGCCAGATCGTGACCCGCGTGCTCGAGGTCGAGCCGACCGTCGAGAGCGGGCAGGCCGTGTCCGACCCGGCGCGGGACTTGCTCAAGCTCGTCTGCGTGGAGCGGCACGCGGCGAGCGGCCGGATCGGCGTCGGCTACGTCCGGGGGTTCGGCCTGCGGAAAGGGGCAATGGCCAGCACCATCGCCCACGACGCCCACAACATCGTCGCGGTCGGCGTCGACGACGTGGACATCCTGGGCGCGATCGCAGCCGTCGCCGACAGCCAGGGGGGGCTCGCGGTCGTCGCGGAGGGGCGGGTCGTGCGGCACCTGCCCCTGCCGATCGCGGGCCTGCTCTCCGACCGTCCCCTCGCCGAGGTCGCCGCGGGCTACGCCGAACTGGAGGACGCGGCCCGGAGCCTCGGCTGCGCCCTCCCGTCGCCGTTCGGCCTCCTCGCCTTCATGGCCCTCTCGGTGATCCCGGAAGCCCGCGTCACCGACCGGGGGTTCCTCAAATTGTGAGTCGGCACGTGCTTGCGCGGTCCGAAGGGCCGAACCTCACCCTTTCAACGTGCTCTTCCCGATCGCCTAAGAGTCCGACGACAGTATGAAAGGCCTCACCATTCTCAGCCTGACGGCCTCGGACGAGTTCGTGTCAGTGATACACTAACCCCATGGACAGAGCATCTACGCGCCCACCGAGCGATCTTTCTTCTCATCTCTCGCCGTTCATCTCCCCGGACGAACTCGCCGCGCTGCCGGTCCGGCCCTTTGACGTCGCGGTGATCGGCGCCGGGGTGGCGGGGCTGACGTTCGTCCTCCGGCTGCCCGGCGACCGCCGCGTCGCGCTCCTGACCAAGGGGGTGCTCGGCGAAAGCAACACCCGCTGGGCGCAAGGCGGGCTCTCGGCCGCGATCGGGCCCGCCGACACCCCGGAGCTGCACGAGACCGACACCCTGGTCGCCGGCGCCGGGCTCTGCGACCCGGAGATGGTCGACGAGCTCGTCCGCGGCGCCCCCGAGGCGGTCGAATGGCTGGTCGGGATCGGCGCCGACTTCGACCGGGACGGCGCGACCGGCGCCCTGGCGCTCGGTCGGGAGGCCGCGCACAGCCGCCGGCGCGTCCTCCACGCCGGGGGCGACGCGACCGGCGCCGAGATCGAGCGGGCGCTCGTGGCGGCCGTGTGCGAACGCCCGTCGGTGACCGTGTGTGAGCTCGCGTTCGCCGTCGATCTGATCGTCGAGGAGGGCGTCTGCGTCGGCGTGGTCGCCGAGCTCGCCCCGGGAGCGGCGCTCTCCGCGGTCCGCGCGCCCATCGTCGTCCTCGCCGCCGGAGGGGCGGGCCAGCTCTGGGTGACCACGTCGAATCCGCCGGGCGCGACGGCGGACGGCCTGGCGCTGGCGCTCCGGGCCGGGGCGGCGCTGGCCGACCTCGAATTCGCCCAGTTCCACCCGACGGTGCTCGCGCTTCCGGGCGAGGCGCCGTTCCTCATTTCCGAGGCCGTCCGGGGCGAGGGCGCCTTTCTTCGGGGCGCGGACGGCGGGCGCTTCATGGCCGCGGCGCACCCCCTCGCCGAGCTCGCGCCGCGGGACGTCGTCGCCCGCGGCATCCAGCGGCAGATGGCGATCGACGGCGCCGACCACGTCGACCTCGATCTGCGGCATCTCGACGGCGCAGAGATGCGCGCGCGCTTTCCGACGATCGCCCGCGAGTTGGCCCTGCGCGGCCTCGATCTGGGCGCCGACCTGATCCCCGTCGCCCCGGCCGCCCATTACTTCATGGGCGGCGTGGCCGCCGGCGCGGACGGCCGGACGAGCCTGCCCGGCCTGCTCGCCCTCGGCGAGGCGGCGTGCTCCGGGGTCCACGGCGCGAACCGGCTCGCGAGCAACTCGCTGCTGGAAGGGCTGGTCTTCGGCGCGAGGGCCGCGCAGGCAGTGGCCGCCTTCGGCCATCGATCGAAGCCGCGCCACGCCGCGCACACCCCCGCACCAACGCCGACCGCTCCTCCTTCCGGCCCCGACGTCGATCTCGCCGCGCTCCGCGATCGGGTCCAACGGACGATGAGCCGCGACGTGGCCGTCGTCCGCGACGCCGCCGGACTGGCGGAGGCGGCGCGCACGGTCGACGAGGTGCTGGCCGAGCTGGAGCGGTCCGGACCCCGGGGCCGCGCCGGGTGGGAGATGCGCGACCTCGCGCTCGCGGCGCGGGCGGTGATCGCGGCCGCGACGCTCCGGGAAGAGAGCCGCGGGGCGCATTTCCGCTCCGACTTTGCCGAGACCGCCCCCGAGCTCGACGGTCGGCACCTCCTCTTCGGCGGAGAGCCCGGGCCGGTCTGGCGGTACGGGGCCGCCGCCGACGCGCGCCCAGCCGGAGCGACGATCGCGGCCGCCAAAGGAGGACGCTGAACATGCCCGCCCGCTACGAAGCGCTGCTCGAAGAATGGCCGCGCGAGGCGCTGCTCTACATCCCCAAGCTCCCGGGGTTCATCGCGAGCGCGGCGACCCGGGAGGACGTGCTCGAGCTGTCCTTGGAGGCGCTGGACCTGCACCTCGCCTGGCTGACGGGCCACGGCCATCCGCCGTCGCTGCCGCACCATGCCGGCATCGTGGTCGTCGAGGCGCTGACCGCCCCCAAGCCGGGGATCGGCCCGCGGTTCGACGCCGACCTCGTCGAACTCCCGCCCGACGACCTCGAGCACGCGCTCTCGCTCGGCCGCGTGGTGCTCTCCGACACGATCGAAGCGTACGACGAGGTCGCCGCGCTCGGGGCCGATCAGAAGGAGCTTGACCGGATCCTGCGGCACGTCGCCGAGCTGGACCGCTGGTACGCGGCCCGCCTTGAAGGCGTGATCGAGGCGACGGCGACCGCGACCGTCCCCGATCCATTCGACGCGATGATCCAAGCCGCCGCCGCCTTCGAGGACGCCGTCGACGAACACGTCGGTTCCCGCAGGCCCCAGATCTCGATCATCGGCGGCGAGGAGTGGACGCTGACGAAGGCGATCCGGCGCCGGACCGCCCATCTCCGCGAGCACTGCTTCGAGATCGTGGATCTGGGCTCGACTCGCGACGACGAGGAGTAGCGTGGCCTTCACCTACCGGGACGCCCTGGCCGCGATCTGGGAGCGGTCGTCGTACGACAAGGGCTTCATCGCCGATCCGTTCGCCGGCGACGAGGTCGCCCGGCTCGGCCTCCGCCGCACCGAACTGCTGCTGCGCGAACTCGGCGACCCGCAACGGGGCCGCCGCATCGTCCACGTCGCGGGCAGCAAGGGGAAAGGCTCGACCTGCGCCTTCCTTTCCTCCATGGCGACCCGGTCGGGCAGGCGGACGGGCCGTTTCATCTCGCCGCACCTCCATTCCTTCCGGGAGCGGGTCGCCGTCGACGGCGCCGACCTCGATCACGCGCGTTTCGCGGCGCTGACCGCGCTGGCGCTCGAGGGGTGCGCGGCGGTCGAGCGCGATCACCCCGAGGTCCGCGCCGTGACCGCGTTCGAGCTGTTGACGGCGATGGCCCTGCGGCACTTCGCGGACGAGGCGTGCGATCTCGCGGTGATCGAGGTCGGCCTGGGCGGAACGCTCGACGCGACCAACGTCGTCGATCCCGCGGTCAGCGTGATCGCCGCGCTCGACTACGAGCACACGCAGATCCTCGGCGACACGCTCGCCGAGATCGCCGCGAACAAGGCCGGGATCGTCAAGCCGGGCCGCCCCGCGGTCACCGCGGCTCAGGCTCCGGAGGCGATGGCGGTCATCCGGCGCGTCGCCGCGGAGTCGGGAAGTCGGCTCTGGATCGGCGGACGGGATTGGACGGCGAGCGGGGATTGGCAGGACTGCTCCTTCGACGGCCCTTGGGGTCGGTTCGAGCACGCGACCCTCGGACTCGCGGGGCTGCATCAGGTGGACAACGCCGGTCTGGCGCTCGCGGCACTCTGGCTGCTCGCGCCGAACGCCGGCGATTGGCCGGAGGCGGCGGTCCGTGAGGGTCTCGCGCAGACGCGCTGGCCCGGCAGGTACGAAGCGGTCGATTCCGCGGCCGGCCGGATCGTGCTCGACGGCGCGCATACGTCCGCATCCGCCCGCGCCTTGGCCGCGACCTGGGCGGCGGTGGAGGGCGACGCGCGCGCCGTGGTGATTCTGGGGGTGATGGCCGAGAAGGATCCGGCCGCGATCGCGCGGGAACTGCTCCCGATCGCCCGTCGCTTCATCGCGACCGCCTCGGCCTCACCGCGGGCGATGCCCGCGGACGCGCTCGCGGCCCGGCTCTCGCCGCTCGGCCTCCCGATCGGGCGGGCCCCGACCGTCGAAGGAGCGATCGAAGGGGTCGGCGCGACTGCCGGCAGCGACCGTCTCTTGGTCCCAGAGT
>JBPCRG010000383.1:0-4705 GCA_050997095.1 Thermomicrobiales bacterium
GTACGCGTGCGGTTTTTTGTTCACCGGCATGTGCGCGGCGCCCGTGACGCTCCACTATGTGGTCGTCGCTCGGTCGAGCCCGAGGGCGAGCACCAGAACCGACCGCCCATGACGGTGCCGATCGCGATGGCGCGCGAATCACAGCGGAGCGGTGGAGCGGCCTTTCTAAGCGCCTGCCGCGCGGCCGCCTGGCTCGAGTACCGGAACCTGCGCTACCACCCGCTCAATCTGCTGCTCTCCGCGGTTGAGGAGTTGACCACTGTCGGGGTCTGGTACTTCGTCGCCGATTTCTTGAGCGGCAGCGCCGACGCCGACGTGCGGGAGTATGGCGGGAGCTATTTGGCGTTCGTCGTGCTCGGCGTGCTGCTCAATCAAGTCGCCCTCACCGCGCTCAACGGTCCCTTCGAAACGATCTCGGAGGCGTTCTGGGACAAGCGCCTGGAGACCTACCGCCTCTCGATCCACGGGATTTGGGCGAACGTCGTTGGACGCCTGTTTTGGCGCGTCGCGTTTTCGACGGCGCTGCAGCTCGCCGCGCTCGCCGCGCTGATCGCGACCGGCGCGGTTCCAATCGAGCTCAGCGCTCGGCTGATCTTGGCGGCGCTGGCGTTTCTGTTGCTCGTCGCGGCCAACGCCGGCGTCGGCTTCATCGGCGCGAGCCTCTTCTTTCTGCTTGAGGTCAAGAGCGGACAGGATCCGGTCACGTGGGCGTACCGCTATCTCGTGATGCTCTCCACCGGCCTCTATGTTCCGCTCGCGCTTTTGCCTGGCTGGCTGCGAACCATGGGAGCGATTCTGCCGCAGACGTACGCCTTTGCGGCCGTGCGGACGCTGGTGCTGACCGGCGCGGGCTGGTCCGATCCCAACGTCGGCGCCAAGATCGTTGGGCTTGCCGTCGCGGCGGCGGCGGCGCTGGGCGCGGGCATCCTCATGGTGAATCTGGCCTTGCGGCGCGCGGAGCGGCAAGGCGGCATCGGCGTGGTCGTCTAGCGTGGCCCGCACGCGATCCGATCACTTCGCGGGCTGCTGGCGGATCGAGGCTACTCAAGCGTCAGCACGGTGAAGGCCTCTCCCAGCGAAACGCCGGCGGGAGCGCCGATCTCCCCGGCGCGCTCCCGCCAACCGATCCGGAGCGCGTCGGCGTCCGGCGTCTGGCTGGCGTGCGAGAGACGGGCGGCGATCTTGCGCTCAAAGCCCGCCGAGATGTCGACGACGGACGTTGCGGCAGAACTGGCGAAGAGCCAAACCGCGGTGACGGCGTGCGGTGCCAGCCCCTCTCGCTCGTGCTCAGGAAACGCAAAGCGATCCCGCGCCAACGGGTAGACCGCGTCGAGCGCGGCGCGGCCAATAACGCGATGGTCGCGGTGGCTAAAATATTCCGGAACGGGATGCACCGGGTCGTGCGTGAACAGCGCCTGCGGCCGCCAGCGGCGAATGAAGGCGACGATCTCGCCGCGCAGGGCCCGCGTCTCCTCGACCTCGCCGTCAGGATGGCGCAGGAAGGCCACCTCGGCGAGCCCGAGCTCATGCGCCGCAGCCAAGGCTTCGCGTTCGCGCACCGCAGCCACCGACGCCGGCATCGCGGACGAATCGTTGGAGCCCTTGTCGCCGGAGGTGGCCAGGAGCAGCCGGACCGTCGCGCCAAGGTCGACGGCTCGCGCGAACGCGCCGGCGCACCAGCTCTCGATGTCGTCCGGATGCGCGGCGATCGCCATGATCGACGCCGCCCCCGGCGGCGCGACAATCCGGTGACGAGGTTCTCGCCCAGCGTCGCGGTCATCCTGACGATGGTCGGCCGCGGCTGATTCCTTGTGCGTTTCGGTCTTGTCTTCGCGCATCGCTTTATCGTATCATGTGAGCATGCATTCATATAGATGCGGACAATCGCATGACTGACGCAAAAACGCTGGTTCCCATTCATCCAGACGCCCTGGCCGCCGCGCAGATCGCCGCCCCGCCCGAGGCGTTGCTGCGCGTGGTGGTTGAGACCTTCGAAGGACTGGCCGACCCGACGCGGGCCCGCATCCTCTATGCGCTGACGCGCGGGCCGCTCTGCGTCCGTGACCTGGCGATCCTGACCGGCCTCTCCGAGTCGGCGGTCTCCCATCAGTTGCGTTTCCTGCGGGACCGGCGCTTGGTCACCACCCGCAAAACGGGCAACGTCGTGTCCTACGCGGCGGATGACCACCACGTGGCCGCCCTCTTTCGTGAAGCCGAATATCACGCGGATCATGTCTGGCAGGACTTTCCCGATCACTCCTATCGCGCGCCGTAAGCCGTAAAGAGGATGCGCTGCCTCCGGCAGCGCATAGCTTGCCTGCGCTCATCTACATGACCATCTGAGCATATAACCAGCTGTTACGAAAGGATTCCGCCATGACCACGCTTCAAACTGTCTGTGTTACGTGTGCCCGATCGGGGCGCCGCTTCGTCGGGATCGCGATGGGGCTGGGCGGCACCGACGTCGCGATCGAGACGGCGGAGATCACGCTGCTCTCCGACGACCTGTCGAAGCTGCCCCAGCTATTGGATCTGTCACAGCGAGCCTTGGGCGCCATCCGCCAGAACCTCGTCTTCTCTCTGGGGGTGCTGGGGATGGCGGTGGGATTGACGATCCCCCGCATCCTCACCCCGGTGACGGGGGCGCTTCTGCACGAGCTATCCTCGATCCCGGTGATCCTCAATTCGGTTCGCCTGATTGGCTTCAAGGAACGGAAAGCTTGGGAGGCCGCAGCGTGAGCGATCTCAACATCGAACTGGTGGTCAAGGAGCGGCGCGAAGAATCCGCGGACTGCCTCTCGGTCTTCTTCGCCCGCCCGCGGGAAATCCGCTATGCCCCCGGCGATTGGATGGACATCCGTTTCCCCACGCCCGAATTTCCGGTCGGGCGAACCTACTCGTTCGCCTCTTCGCCGACCGAGCCCGATCTGCGCATCGCCTTCAAGCGGGGCGTGAGCCCGTTCAAGCGGCGCCTGGAACGCACGACGCCCGGCGAGACGATGCTCGTCACCCAACACGGCAGCAACGGCTTCGTGCTGGATCGGAGATACCCGTCGGTCTTTGTTGCCGGCGGGGTCGGGATCACGCCGTTTCGCAGCATGATCAAGGACCTGGTCGACACGACGGCCAATATCGACGTCTCCCTCATCTACCTCAACCGCACGCCCGACTTTCCGTTCCGCCAGGAGCTGGACGCCTGGGCGCAGGACTCCCCCTCGCTCGCGATCCAGTATGTCGCCACCGGAACGGAGGGCCGCCTCACCAAGGCGATGCTCCGCCGCTTGCTCCCGGACATCGCCGAGCGGCAGCCGATGGGCTACATCGCGGGGCCGCCGGGCATGGTTGACCAAACGCAGGAGCTCCTACAGACCATTGGTGTTGGCTCTGATGCCATCAAGGTGGACCGATTCGATGGCTATTGAGGAGCTCGCGGCCACTCGCGAGGATCAAAGCTGGCAAACGATGGAGGGCGCCTGATGATCGACCCGTGGCTGCTGTGGATTGCCTCAATCCTCTCTCTGGCCGCGTTGTTCAACGAGATTCGCCTCCAGCGCGCGGTCCAGCGCCACCAGCGAAAGGTTTACGCTAAGATGGCGCTGCTGGCCCGCGCGGTCGAATCCGTCCGAGGAAAGGCGTCTCTGCATGGGGCCGGACTTACCCCGGATGAAATGCACGCCCTAGAGAACCTGAAACGCAGACAACTCGCGCGTACGAGGCGGCTCACCTCATCGTCGCGGCCGAATCGCCTTGAACGCGATCCACCTGTGAAAGGGTGACGTTCGTGCAGCAACCTCGTGGCCGAATGAATCCGGACGGCGCTCGTCTCTATCTCTCCCAGATCCTTGGCAAGCCCATCCTCGATGCGCACGGCGCCACGATCGCGCGTCAAGGATCTCATCCTGCGCTTCAACGACGATCCGCACCCGCCGGTGAGCGGACTGGTCGCTCGCCACGACCGGCGCGATTTCTACCTGAATGTGAACCGCGTTGGCGAGTTGTCGGCGATGGGATAACCGACAGTAGTGTCGTCGCCTACTGACGGATAGCGGCAGGGAGAATCAGTCATGCATCAGCACGACGACGTGAATGATCCGAGCCACGCCCACGGACACGGGCGGAACGACGCCGACGCTCATGACCATCAGGAGGGGGCCGACCACGCGCACCGCAGTGGTGTCTTGGGCTGGCTTCAGCACACCTTTGCTCATTCGCACGATGTCCACGAGAAGGTGGACACGGCGATGGAGACGAGCGATCGCGGCATTTGGGCGCTCAAGATCTCGTTGGTCGGCCTTGGGATCACTTCGATCTTCCAGCTGATCATCGTGCTCTACTCGGGCTCCGTCAGCCTGCTTGCCGACACCATCCACAACTTCGGCGATGCCGCGACCTCGATCCCGCTCTGGGTTGCCTTCGCGCTCGTGCGCCGGGGGCAGACCCGGCGATTCACCTACGGGTACGGCCGGGTCGAAGACGTCGCGGGCGTGTTGATCGTCCTGATCATCTTCTTCTCCGCTTGTGTGGCCGGGTTTGAATCGGTCCGCAAGATTATCGACCCCCAGCCGGTGTCGCATCTGTGGTGGGTGGTCGCCGCCGCCCTCATCGGGTTCGTGGGGAACGAGGGCGTCGCCATCCTCCGGATACGGGTCGGCAAGGAGATTGGCTCGGCCGCCCTGATCGCCGATGGGCAACACTCGCGGGTGGA
>JBPCRG010000395.1:0-6117 GCA_050997095.1 Thermomicrobiales bacterium
CTACGCGTCTGCGATCTCGTACCTCCTGTTCCTCTTTCTCTCGGTCGCAGCGACGCTCTCTGTCTCACGCTTTTTGACGCAGGAGCGCACATGAGCGCAATAATAGAGGAGAAGGCCGTCGCGGCGACGGGGGCGGGGCGGGAGAGGATCGTCGCCCATCACGCGGTCCGCCGTCGCCGCCCGCTGCTCTCCGCGCTCCGGGTCGCCGTCCTGGTTGTGGCGACGCTCTTCTTCATGTTTCCCGTGTTCTGGGTGGCGATGACGTCGCTGAAGACTCCGGGGGAGTATCTGCACCATCCGGTGGTCTGGATCCCGGGGCACCCGTCGCTCATCCACTATCGCCTGGTCATGAAATCCAAGGGGCACGTCGCGCTGCCAAACAGTCTGATCATCGCGTCGAGCGCCACGGTCCTGACGCTGCTCGTGGGCACGCTGGCGGCCTACAGCCTGGTCCGGTTCAACACGGGCGGGAAGCATTTCGCCTTCTGGATCCTGTCGCAGCGGATGATGCCGCCGGTCGTGCTGATCGTGCCCTTCTTCCTGCTGCTGCGCGATCTGGGCAAGATCGACCCCCGGATCGGGCTGGACACCCGCGCCTCGCTGATCGCGCTCTACACGGTCTTCAACCTGCCGTTCGTGATCTGGATGATGCGGAGCTACTTCGAGGGCGTGCCCGCCGAGCTGGAGGAGAGCGCGATGGTCGACGGCTCGACCCGGCTCGGGGTCTTCCTGCGGATCACCCTGCCGCTCTCGTTTCCGGGGCTGATCGCGACCGCGACCTTCGCGTTCATCTTCAGTTGGACCGAATTCCTCTTCGCGGTGGTCTTCACGCGGACCAACGCCTTCACCCTGCCGGTCGCGATCGCCGGATTCACGGGGTCGCAGGGCTCGAGCTGGGGGCAGGCGTCGGCGCTGGCGGTGGTCGCGACCACGCCCGTCTTCGTGCTCGGCCTGCTCGTCCAGCGGCACTTCGTCCGCGGCTTGACGCTCGGCGCCGTCCGTGGCTGAGCCGGGCGGGGGAGGCGCGGGCGGAACGCGGACCAGACTCTCGGACATCGACCCGATCCGGCGGGAGCCGATCGCGACCCAAGTCGCGCGGCGGCTGGTCGAGTACATCATCTCCGGCGAGATCGGGCCGGGGGACCGGATGCCCTCGGAGCGGAATCTGGCCGAGGCGTTCGGCGTGGGCCGCTCGGCGATGCGGGAGGCGCTGAAATCGCTGTCGCTGATCGGGCTGGTCGACGTGCGGCAGGGCGACGGGACGTACGTGCGCCGGGCGGACACCGCGCTGCTGCCGCAGATCATCGAGTGGGGGCTGCTGCTCGGTGAGCAGCGGACGATGGACCTGGTCGAGACCCGCCAGTTCATCGAGATCGACATCGCGGAGCTGGCCGCGCTGCGCCGGAGCGGGAGCGACCTGGACGATCTTGAGCGCCAGCTGGGGCGGCTGGAGCGGTCGGGGAACGACCGCGAGAATTTCGTCGACGCCGACGTGGCGTTCCATCTCCGGATCGCCGAGGCGACTCAGAACTCGGTGCTGCGGGACATCCATTCGAGCAGCCAGGCGCTGCTCCGGGCATGGATCGGCCGCGTGATGGCGGCGGCGGCGAGCACCGGGCCGTCGTATGCCGAGCACGTGCCGATCTTCGACGCGATCCGGAACCAGGACCCGGAAGGGGCGAAGGCCGCGATGGAGGTGCACATGCGGTCCGCGACGACGCGGCTGCGGGCGGCGCTGAAGGACGAGGAGCCGCGCAGCGCGCGGGTGCGGAATGCGCGCGCCACGGTGGCCGCGGGCGAAGGAGAGCGGCCGTGAACGTGGCCGATCACCCGTACCCCGCATGGTATCGGCGTCGAGGCCGCGGGTCCGATTGCGGAAGAGGGCGAGGCGGTGATTCGGCAGGCCGGGTCGTGATTGCAGAGTTGTCCGGGCAATGTTGGGCCCAGCCGACGACGGTTCTCGCTTCGCTCGAAGAGATTCCTCGACTCCGCCTGCGGGCTCCGCTCGGAATGACGGTGGAGGCGGGCTCCGCTCGGAATGACGGTTGTGGGGCGGCGCGGCGTCGCCGACAACGGTGCTGATTGGTGTCGCGCGAAGCACGAGTTGAGAAGTGGATGATCGGGATCTGCGGATGAGGCGTGATTTTGCGGGTCGGCGGTCGACGGAGGGGAAGCGATGAAGTTCGTGATTGTCGGAGGAGCGGGGGCGATGGGGGGGGTGTGGGCGAGCCGTCTGCAGGCGGCGGGACACGATGTCGCGATCCTCGACGTCTCGGCCGAGGCGATCGCGGCGATCAACCGGGACGGGTTGACGGTCGAGCAGAGGGACGGCTCGACGACGGTTTGCACGATCCTGGCGACCGACGACGCGGCGGAGATCGGGGAGGCGGAGGCAGTGATCTTCTTCACCAAGGCGCATCACACCGCAGCCGCGGCAGAACGCGCGAAACCGGCGGTCGGCGCGGGGACGACCGTGATCAGCCTCCAGAACGGGTGGGGCAACTCGGACACGCTGGCGGCGGTCTTCCCATCCACGCAGTTGGCGATGGGCGTGTCGTACCACAGCGCCAGCCTGCGCGGGCCGGGGCGGGTCGCGCACACGGCAGATTCCGGACCGACCTATCTCGGACCGTATCGGGAGGGCGATTCCCTGGCGCGGGCGCAGGCGGTCGGCGACGCGATGAGCGGGGCGGGCATCCGGACCACGGTGACCGCCGACACGGTGACCGAGATCTGGAAGAAGCTGATCCTCAATTGCGCGACGCTGCCGACGGCCGCGCTGACGCGGCTCTACACGGGGACCATCGGCTCGACGGAGGCGGTGCTGCAGGTGAG
The DNA here is from genome assembly GCA_050997095.1 of Thermomicrobiales bacterium. Classification (GTDB taxonomy): domain Bacteria; phylum Chloroflexota; class Chloroflexia; order Thermomicrobiales; family UBA6265; genus JBPCRG01. Next base: position 2,836 of record JBPCRG010000395.1, read on the forward strand.
CGACACGCTGGCAACGGAGGCGACCGCGGTCGCGAAGGCACGGGGACTGAAGATCGACGCGGCCGAGCGCAGGGCCTTCATCCGCGACTTGATCGCCAAGGCCGGTCGCGGCAAGGCGTCGATGCTGCAGGACGTGGAGGCGCGGCGCAAAACCGAGATCGAGGTCGTGAACGGCGCGATCGTCCGCGAGGGCGGGCGACTGGGCGTCGCGACACCGCTGAACGAAGCGATGGTCGCGCTCGTCAACGGGCTGGAAGCGAGCTGGCTGCAGTGAGCGCGCCGGACCGGTTTCCGGGGGTGGCGGGGTGCGAGATTGCGCGGCCACGGGAGTGGATTTATTGGGCTTCATCGTCGGGACGGAGCCGGGAATCGGGATCTGCCACGATGGCGAAACGGCGATCGTCGGCGACCTCGAATTGATCGCGGACCTTTACAGACCGGCGGTCGGTCTGCTAGGTTGCGCCCAACCAGTCCAGTCTGTCGCGAAGTTCCGCCGCCCCGGCATGTTTTTGGCCGGAGAGATGTCTCCGAGTGAGGAGGCGTTGGCGGCGGCAGGCGGTCGCGCCGGCGGTCGGCGAATCGTCGGTCGTCGAGACGGGCGACGACGGGGCGACGATCTCGGTGCGGCGCGGGGCCGAGGCGCGCGCAGTCGGCAGGCGCGGCGCGGAGCTTCGTCATCGGGACGGGCGACGCGGATCCGGCGCAATGAAATGGAAATCTGAGGGAACCAAGGGATGAACCAGTCCGCGGCCGACGTGCAGACGCAGAGCAAACCGGCGAGGCGGTCGGATCGGCCGAGCGTGTTCCGGCGGATCCTGGCGATCGACGAGATCGGCGTGATCGGGGCGCTGGTCGCGATCTGCACGTTCCTGAGTCTGACCAGCGACAAATTTTTGACGCAAAGCAACTTCATCAACGTCTCCCGGCAGGCGTCGTACGTCGCGATCATGGCGGTCGGGATGGTCTTCGTGATCTCGATGGGCGACATCGACCTGTCGGTCGGCCAGATCCTGATGTTCAGCAGCGTCGAGATGGCGTTGATGCTCAAGAACGGGCATTCGATCTGGCTGGCGGTGCTGGTCTGCCTGGCGATCGGTGCCGCCTGCGGATTGGTGAACGGCGTGCTGAGCGTCGTGCTCCGGATCCCGACGATCATCGTGACGCTGGGGACGCTGAGCCTGTTCCGGGGCCTCGGCCTGGTTGTCACCGACGCGACCCCGGTCTCCGGCTACGACATCAAGACGTGGTTCTTCACGAACATCGGCGGCAAGGATCCCTATCTGAACATCTGGATCAGCGTTTGGGTGATGCTCGGGGTCGGACTCGTGGCGTGGGTGCTGTTCAACCACACCGCGTTCGGGCGCCGGGTGCAGGCGATCGGCAGCAACCTGCAGGCCGCCCGCTTCTCGGGGATCCGGATCGCGCGCTACCGGATCATGGTGATGACCCTGATGGGATTCATCGTCGGGATCGCGGCGGTGACGGTGCTCGCCTTCAACCGCAACGGCAGCCCGACGGTCGGTCAGGGGTCCGAGCTCAACGTGATCGCGGCCACGATCATCGGGGGGACCGCGCTCTCGGGCGGCTCCGGCTCGGTCCTCGGCGCGCTGCTGGGCGCGATCATCATCGCGATCATCCAGAACGGGCTTGCACTGCTTCACGTCACGCCGTCGTGGGCGACCGCGGCGACGGGCGTGGTGATCATCGTCGCCGTCACGCTCGACTACCTGATCAAGCGACGCTGAAAGCGCACATAACGCGACCGGGCCTTTGCCCATGACGACACCGCGGGCGCGGCTGGGCGCCCGCGATCGGCGACCTTGGAAAGGAGGTGGCGGACGATCCGCGACGTCGCCGGCCGAGCGGGCCGGACGGTCTTTCAGACGGGAACGGGCGGCTCGCCCGGCTCACGGAGACGACCAACAGAGAGGAAGACCCCGCATGTTTCGATTCCGATCTCTCGTGATGGCGCTCGGCGCGTTCCTGATGCTCGGCGCCCCGCTGGTGCAGGCGCAGGACGCGACCCCTGCCCCAAGCCACAAGGACATCCGGATCGCGTACGTCCTGCACGGCCTCAACGCCTTCACCGGGCGGATGAAGACCGGCGCCGAGGATGCCGCGAAGGACTATGGCGTGACGCTGGACGTCTTCGGCGACGCCAGCTTCGACACCGCGACGCATCAGGCCTTCTTCGAGTCCGCGATCCAGAGCGGGTACAACGGCATCGCCGTGGTCACGAACCCGGGCAGCCAATGGATCACGCCGATCCAGGAGGCGATCGACGCCAAGATTCCGCTGGTCGGCGCCAACGTCACCGGTCTCGAGACCGGCCTGACGGCGTGGGTCGGCCAGGACGAATACAACTCCGGCGTGATCCTCGCCGGCGAGATGAAGAAGAAGCTTGAGGCCGCCGGCGTCACCAAGGGCATGATAGTGATGGGTCTCTGCCTGCCCGCGGCCCAGGTGATCCAGGACCGCTACAACGGCTTCAAGAAGGCCATGGAGGGCACGGGCTACGAGATCTCCCAGCCCAACGAGGTGCTGGCCCCGGTGCCCGACAACTACAGTCGCTGGGAGAATCTGGTCACGGCGAATCCCGACGCGGTGGCGATGGTCGGGCTCTGCTCGATCGATATCCCGAACCTCGCCCAGCTGAAGGAGCGCAACAAGGCGAAATGGCTCGTCGGCGGCTACGACCTCGACCCGCCGACGCTCGACGCGATCAAGGCCGGGACCGCGGCGGTGACGGTCGGACAGCAGGAGTACATGCAGGGCTACCTGCCGGTCCGCGCGCTGGCCGAGCATCTGATCAACGGCACGCCGCTGGTGACCGGATGGCTCGAATGCCCGACCGAGATCGTCGACGCGACGAACGTCGCCCAGTATGTCGGCCGCCAGACCGACAACGCGCAGCAGTACGCGTTCTACAAGGACTACATGGCGAAGAACTTCGCCGATCTGCAAAAGGCGACCCGGCCGTATGACGACCTGAAGCATCCGGGCATGGCGAAGGCCACTCCGGTTTCCTGACCCCAGCCATGGTTCGCCGGACGGGGGCGTCTCTTGGGAGCCGCCCCGTCCCTTCGTGTCAATGGACTTCAACCGCACTGGTGAACGCATGAACGAGACGACGCTCCCGACCGTCGACGACATCGTCCGACTCGAAGGCATCTCCAAACGCTTCGGCGGCGTCAACGCGCTGACCGACGTCAGCTTTTCGATCGCGAGGGGCGAGATCCACGCGGTGGTGGGGGAGAACGGGGCCGGCAAGTCGACCCTGAT
>JBPCRG010000406.1:0-3787 GCA_050997095.1 Thermomicrobiales bacterium
GGGTTCTCGGTCGTGTACTGCGCGGCGTAGCGCTTGGTCGCTTCCTGCGTGCCGTCCTCGCCGTACTGGTGGTACCACTGGCTGAGCCGGATCTTGTCCTGGGCGGCCACGCCGGGCGCCCGGCCGATTCCGGCGAAGACGACCGCGCCGCCCGCGACCAGCATCGACTTCACGACATCGCGGCGGCTGATCTCTCCGAACCGGCGCATGGTCTCGGCCTCGGCGCCGTCGATCTTCCCGTCCTCTCGCATCTGGGTGCTCCTTTGTTCCCCTCCGGCGGGGATGCGGATGCTCCGTGCCCAATCGTCGGCAATGAGTTTTGGGCGATTCTGCACTATACAGGGGCCGGTTTAAGGTGTCAACAGGCCGGTCAAAGTTTTCCGGCGCGGTGACCCTCGCGTCGGATCGGGCTCCGCGTGCGGCGGTGACAGAGGCGTCCGCATGCGCTACGATGCCGCGCATGGACACCAACCCGCCGCCCGCCGCCCGCCTCCGCCCGCTCTTTCCCGAGGAGATCGACCAAGGCGACCCGTTCGCCTTCGCGGTCCCCTCCGGCGTGCCGTCGCGGTTCCGCCACTACATCTACACCTCGGGCGAGGAGCCGGTCGCGGGGACGGCCTTCCCCGTCTACGGCTCCGACGATCTGACGACCTGGCTGCGGCTGGACGACGCCCTGGAGGTCGGGCTCCGATCCGCCCATTGGGCCCCGTGCGTCCGCCACGTGCCCGGATCGGCCCGCCCGTTCGTGATGCTCTACTCGCGCGCGGTCGGGCTCGGGGCGCAGGGCCATGTCGGGCACGCGATCCGCCGCGCGGACGCCGAGCGGCCCGAGGGCCCGTTCCGCGACTCGGGGCACGTCCTGACGCCCGGGCTCGACTTCGCGATCGACCCGGACGTCTACCGCCTGCCCGACGGGTCGCTCAAGATCGCCTTCGCCATGGATTTCACCGCCGACGAGCCCTTCGGCACGGGGATCGTCGAGGCGGACATCGACGAGGACCTGACGGCGCTGACGGGCCCGCCCCGGCTGCTCGCCCGCGCGCGGTTCGGCTGGCAGGTCTACGAACCCGCCCGCGTGATGCCCTGGAAAACGATCCCCGGCGTCGACCGGACCACTGAGACCGTCCGCTGGCACACGCTCGAAGCGCCGGTGGGGGGCCTGATCTCTCCGCAAGGGAAACGGGTCTACCTCTACAGCGGCGGATGCTTCTGGGGGTTCTACGCGGTCGGAGCCCTGGTCGAGGACGAGCAGGGTCATTTGCAGGACGTGACCGACGGCGTGGCGCGGTTCGTCATCGGCCCGCAACCTGACGAGGGCGTGTTCGCCCCCGGTCACTGCAGCTGGCTGCGGACGAATGCCGGCCAGGACTATCTGATGCTCCATGCCCGCTTCGACTCGCCCACCGCCAGGCGGCAGATGTGCCTGCTCCCACTGCGCTGGAGCGACGACGGATTGCCCTTCGCCTGAGCGAGCGCGGCGCTTTCCCGGACTCCCAATGATGCGAGCTGCCATGACGCCCCGCCAGCGGCCCCTCTCCCGGTGCGCGGGAGAGGGGGTGAGGGTCGTTCAGACCGAGAACTTGTAGACGGTCGTCGTCGAGTGCGTCTCGCCCGGCCGCAGCTCGGTCGAGGGGAAGCTCGGCTGGTTCGGCGAGTCGGGGAAGTGCTGCGTTTCCAGGCAGAAGGCGTCGCCCTGGCGGTACGGGTGCCCGGTCGTGCCGTCGAGGAAGTTGCCGGAGTAGAACTGGATGCCGGGCTGGGTCGTCGAGACCTCCATTTTGCGGCCGCTGGCCGGGTCGATCACCTTGGCGGCGGTCATCATCGAGACGTCGTCCGCGCTCGGCCGGGTCAGCACGAAGTTGTGGTCGTAGCCGCGGCCGAGGATGATCTGCTCCTCGGCGGCCCGGATCCGGGCGCCAATCGAAGTCATGTTGGTGAAGTCGAACGCGGTGCCGGCGCCAGGGGGGAGATCGCCGGTCGGGATCGCGGTCGCGTCGGTCGGGGTGTAGCGGTCGGCGGCCAACATCAACTCATGGGCGGAGATGCTGCCCGAACCCTCGCCCGCCAAGTTGAAGTAGGAATGGTTGGTCGGGTTGACGACCGTCGGCGCGTCGGTCGTCGCATGGTAGCGCAGCTCCAGCGCATTGTCGCTGCGGAGCAGATATGTGACGTCCACGGTCAGCGCGCCGGGATAGCCCTGCTCCCCGTCGGGGCTGACGCGGCTGAGTTTGATTCCGACGCTGTCGCCCTCGCTGGCGTCGGCCGCCTGCCAGACCCGCTTGTCGAACCCGACCATGCCCCCGTGCAGCGAATTCGGCGCGTTGTTGATCGGCAGGGTGTACTCCTTGCCCTCGAGCGTGAACTTGCCCTTGGCAATCCGGTTTCCGTAGCGGCCGATCAGGGCGCCGAAGTAGGGATTGCCGGCGACGTACTCAGCGAGGGTCGCGAACCCGAGAACGACGTTCGCCGCTTGGCCGCTGGCGTCGGGCACGCGGATCGACTGCACGATCCCGCCGTAGGTCATGATCTTGACGTCCATCCCGCCGGCATTGGTCAAGGTGTAGAGCTCGACGGACTGGCCGTCGGCTTTGCCGAAGGGTTCGCTCCTGACCCCCGCGCCGCTCCCGACGGGCGACGCCGCCGGGGATGCCGCCGGGGTCGCGTCCTGCGCCCTTGCCGTCCGCCACAACGCTCCCGCGGCGGACGTCGACAGCCCGAGGACCATCACCCCCCGCGTGAAGTCGCGGCGCCGGAGCATCCGGCTTTGCAGACCGTCAACCAGTTCCCGTTGTCGGATCCGTCGATCGTCCATGAATCGCCTCCTCCGTCCTCTTTCGTGATCTCTGCCGGCGCCGGGTGACGCCGCCAGGGTGGCGACCGCTCCCTATCGGGAGCTCGGCCGGTTCTGCGATTCGCGTTCCTCCTTCGCGCATAGGCAAACGGTTGACCCGGCGACCTCGACCGTCTCGCCGACGACATCTCTCCGCGAGACGGCGCCGGACGACGCTCCTCGACCGCCAATGATCGCGCCTGCGTATGGGGCGCCACCAGCCGCGTCGCCCAACCGGCAACAGCCCGCGGGGAGCGGCCGGGCGACTGTGCAACGCGGCCGAACGGCGCGCGCCTCTCCCGGTGCGCGGGAGAGGGGTTGGGGGTGAGGGTCTTACGCAGACGGAGCGGTGGCGAGCGTGGGGCGATAGTACATAATCGCGGCGATCGCCCCCGCGGCCATCAGCGCCGCAATCGCGATCGCCACCCGCTCCACGCCAAAGAGGTCGGCCGCCACACCCACCAGCAGCGTTGGCGCGAGCGCGCCCACGTTCTGCAGCAGCCCCTGGGTCGCGATCACCTGGCCGCGCAGGGCCGGCGGCGTGCGCTCCAGCAGGGCCGAGCGCGCCGAGACGTTGACGACCGACGAGGCGAGCCCGGCGGGGATCGAGATCAGCATCACCATCAGGATCAGCGGCGGAAGGTGCAGATGCCTCGCGATCTGGTCGAACGGGAACCGCAGGTCCATGTTGATGAAATGCTTGATCCGGCCCACGAAGCCGAGGCTGCCGACGCTGAGCGCGAAGATCATCAACCCCATCGTGGCCGCGCGGCGCTGGCCGAGAAACCGCCCGATCAGCGGCGAGAGCCGCAGCCCGATCACCAGCCCCAGCGCGGCCGGCGCGAAGACGAAGACCGTGTTCTCGGCGCGGGTGTTCAGCACGCCCCGGAGGTAGAGCGGCGTGATCACGAGGAGCGCGCCCATACCGATCCCCGCCAGGATGTCGTCGATCATCAC
>JBPCRG010000042.1:0-2515 GCA_050997095.1 Thermomicrobiales bacterium
AAAGAACTCATCCGGTACTGACGGAATCGAACCACGGCGCGGTCGAACAGCTTGATTTCCATTCCAGTTCCGCCCATCGATTCAGGCGGCCTCAAGATGGGTGAACCGGCTGGACCCGTCGCTCTGGCGCGGCGCCGGGTTGGCAAGAAGATAAAGGGTCAGCGCGTCGGCGCCGGCTGCGTCTCCGACTTCGGCGGCGATCTCCCGGCGCAGCGCGGCGATGTCGATCGGGCCCGCCATCAGCCGTTCCCGCAACCCGTCCAGCCAAACGCCGCGGCACAGTCCGAACCCCGGGGTGAGCAGGACGTCGTCGGCGCCCGAGAGTCGCTGCAGGGAGAGCCGGACCTCCGCGGGGTCTCGCTGAAGCTCGCTCAGACGCGACATCGGCGTCCAGCCGGTCGCCGCGATCTCCTGCGCGATCGACTCCAGCGGAGAGACGAACACGCCGCTTCCCAGCGTCAACGCGTCGAGCATCTTGACAAGCGCGATCGGGTCATCGGCGGCCAACGCGGTGTCGGAGGCATCTTCCCGTTCGCGCCCGATCGAGATCACGGGGCCTGACCGGCCAACGATTTCCAGGACGGCCAAGGCATCCGGCAGATTGTTCCCGCACGGTACGGGATGCGCGCCGACGGTGACGTGGCCACGGGTGAAGGCCAGCTCCGGCATCGACAGCGCGCCGTCGACGACGATCGGCTCCGGCCGCCGCCGCACCCGCCAACCGTTCATGTCTCCCCCCGATTTGCGGAAGAGCGCGATTTCCTCCGCGAGGGCCGTCGCGCCGAGCATGGCGCTCGGGCCGGCAGCAAGCCGGCGCTTCGGGCGCACGAGACCGACGGTTTTGGCGTCGGGCACGAAGCTGAGGGACCTGTCTCCCAAATGGACCTTGGCGTCCACGGCCGGAGTCTCGGGGCTCAGCACGATCAATTGGAGGGCGCAGCGGCTGAGCCGCGACCCGAACGTGCTCCATCCGCCCATCGCGTTCCGCCGACCCTCAAGCCGGACGCTCCCTTGAGCAGTCGTGGTGCGCTCGACCTCGTGACGTCGGCAGACCGCGGCGATCACCCCATCGTGGAGACCGGGCAATTCGAGGACGACGGAGGAGGCGTGCCGCAGCATGGAAAGGACGAGCGTGACGTTGTAGCGTGCAACCACATCCGCTGCCTGCGGGCGCGGGCCGACGCGGACGAGGACGGCGTTGCGCTCGGCGTCGAGATGCAGCAGTTCGTCGAGCGAGGCGCCGTCGACGCCGAGGTCGACACCGACGTCCGCAAGAAACGCGTCACGGTCCGAGGGGACCACAAATCCGTGGCGGGTCGCGTTGGCTGCGAGATAGAGATGGCCGCGCAGATCGGAGGGGGAGGCGATGTCCCGCCCGGCGAGCGACGAGGCCGCCTCACCGCCGATGATGTCGGCGAAGTCGGACTCCCGATAGACATAACTCTGCTGCATGCACGTCAGGAGACAGCGGGCGAGTTTGGGATCGCCGAAGAGTTCGACCAACGTGTCGGGGGACAGGTCGCCGCGTCGACGGCCGACCATGCCGTCGAGGTAGTCGATCGCCAGCTCCAGCTTCGGCTCCAGCGAATGGTCGCGGAGAAAGCGGGGATGGACGCGGGTCTGCCCATCGTCCGCGCTCTTCCGGGTGGTCTTGGGGATGTCCTGTCGACGAAACGCCACGGCGGGGTCTCCGATCATGTCGGCGGTGGTCGGCTGCGTTGCGGGTCAGCCCTCGATGTCGTCGGTTTCGCCGCGGAGGGCGGTGAGCCGCGCGGTGCGGCGGTTTGTGTCGATCTCGTCCGCCGGGCGGCGCTTGCGGGCGCTGCGGCCTTCGGTGGTGCGCCGGGTGACGAGCTCGTAGAGCATGGCGTCGGTCTGCTTCGGGCGCAGGATGCGTCCCAGGCGCTGGATGTACTCGCGGGTTGCCGAGGAGCCGCTGACCACGATCGCGACATTGGCGTCGGGGACGTCGACGCCCTCGTTGAGCACGCGGCCGGTCACGAGTTTGCCGTAGCTGCCGTCGCGGAAGCGGTCGAGGACCTGACGCCGCTCGCGGAACGAGGTCCGGTAGGTGATCGCGGGCAGCACCAGCCGCTCGCTGAGCACGTCGACCATCGCGTTGTATTCCGAGAAGATGATCACCTTGTCGTCGCGGTGTTTCTGCAGGAGCTCGACGACCTTCGCGATTTTCGCGTCGGCGTTGAGCGCGATCATCCGCGCCTGATGGTGGGCGCGGAGCGCGGCCCGGGCGGCGGGGTCGTGGCCGGAGCGGCGGATCATCTCGACGAACATCCCCTCCGGGCGGCCGAACGTTCCCCGGCGCGAGGCCAGATACCATTTGTACTGCGCCATCAGCTGGTCGTAGCGCATCTGCTCGTCGAACGAAAGATCGACGAAGACCCTTTTCTGCTTGTAGTTGGCGATGTACCGATCCCGGGCGAGCTCGGCGGGCGACCGGCGGTAGACGACCGGGCCGATGAGATGGTCGAGGTCGAGATGGCCGGCATCGCTCCTC
>JBPCRG010000494.1:0-7872 GCA_050997095.1 Thermomicrobiales bacterium
CGATAGTACACTCTGCGATCGTGCGGCCTGCGGCGACGTCGGGCCGAGGCCGAGCTGCGCGCATGGACGACTGCGCGCCCGCGCGCGTCGCGATGAGCGTGGAACGACGGGGGAGACGCCCCGTGGAGAGAGTCGACCTGTGCCGTCCGGTCCGGAGAGCAGCGCGGTCGCGAAGACGCCGACCGAAGGATCGGGGCCGCCCGCGGTCCAGGCGGCCGCCAAGGCGTGGGCGGGCAGATTCGCCGCGCCGACCGACGAGCGCAGCGAGGCCTTCACCGCCTCGATCACCTTCGACGTGCGGATGGTCCGCGAAGACATCCGCGGCTCAATCGCCCATGTCCGGATGCTTGGCCGGCAGGCGATCGTCCCGCCAGACGAGGCCGCGGCGATCGAGGCGGGGCTCTGGCGGGCCTTCGACGAGGCGGTCGCCGGGGTGTTGACCTTCGCACTAGGCGATGAGGATGTGCACACCGGAGTCGAGCGGCGTCTGCGCGAGCTGATCGGGCCGCTCCAAGGGAAGCTGCACACCGCGCGCAGCCGGAACGACCAGGTCGTGACGAGTCTCCGCCTCTGGACCAAGGGGGCGATCCTCGGGCTCGGCGGCGGGGTGCTCGATCTCGCGGAGGCTTTGCTGGACGTCGCGGGCGAGCATCTCGATCACGTCATGCCCGGCTACACGCACACCCAACGGGCGCAGCCCGTGATCATCGCCCACCACCTGCTCGCCTATGTCGAGATGCTGAGGCGCGATCTGGACCGGCTCCAGGACGCATATCGCCGGATGGACCGCCTGCCGCTCGGCTCGGGTGCGCTGGCCGGGGTCACCTACCCGATCGACCGGCAATCGGTCGCCGCCGAGCTTCAGTTCGCGGGGATCACCGGGAACAGCCTCGACGCGGTCTCAGACCGGGATTTCGTGCTCGACACCCTCTACGCCTGCTCGATGATCGCCCTCCACGCCTCCCGGCTAAGCGAGGAGCTGGTGATGTGGTCCACCGGCGAGTTCCGGTTCGTGGAGTTCTCGGATGCGTTCTCGACCGGCAGCTCGATCATGCCGCAGAAGAAGAACCCCGACGTCGCGGAACTCGCCCGCGGCAAGGCGGGCCGCGTCTTCGGGCGGTTGATCGGGATGCTGGCGACGGTGAAGGGGCTTCCGCTGGCCTACAACAGCGATCTCCAGGAGGACAAGGAGGCGCTCTTCGACGCGGTCGACACCATGCTCGCGATCTTGCGCGTCCTCCCGCCCGCGTTGCGCTCGCTGACCTTCAAGACCGAGCGGATGGCCGCCGCCGCGATCGAGGACTTCAGCCTGGCGACGGACGCGGCCGATCTGCTCGCGCGGAACGGCGTCGCCTTCCGGGATGCGCACGAGGTGATCGGCAAGCTGGTGGGGGAGTGCATCGGGCGAGGCAGGACCTTCGCCGATCTGACCGACGGGGAATGGGCCGCCGTGCACCCGGTCTTCGCCGACCGGAAGCCGCCGCTGACCGCGATGGAGAGCGTCGCCGCCCGCGACGTCCCCGGCGGGGTCGCGCCGAACCGGGTCAAAGCCGCGCACCTCGCCGCCGACCTTGCGATCCGCGAGCTGCGGGAGTGGCAGCAGCGGGGCGCCGCTCAGCGGGACGTGCTCATGAGCCGGGGAGCGGACGCGTGACCGATCAAGCCACCGTTCTCCGGACCTCCCCGCCCTCTGCTCCGGAGACAGCGATCGCGGTCCGCATTGCGGAGACCCAAGACGACTTCGACGCGATTCTGGAGATCCGGCGGCGGGTCTTTCTGGAGGAGCAGGGCATCGTCGAGCATCGACTCTCCGACGGCGACGACCGCGGAAGCCTGCACGTGATCGCCCTCGACCGCGCCGAGATCGTCGCCTCGGGCAGGATCACGCCGCCGCGGGGAGCCCGCGGTTCGGCGCAGATCGCCTGGCTCGCGACACTGCCGTTCCATCGCGGGCAAGGCTGCGGATCGGCCGTCCTGCAGCGCCTGGTCGATCTCGCCGACGAGCGCCGTCATCCGTCGACCTTGCTCAGCGCCCAGACCCACGCGCTGACCTTCTACCGGCGGTTCGGCTTCCGCCCCTACGGCCACCGCTTCGACGTGCGGGGCATCGAGCACCAGTTCATGGAGCGGATCCGGCGCGGCTAGCGGCTGCAATCGGTGCAGACAGTGTCCGATGAAGAATGCGGCTACGGTGAACGGGAGCGGTGGCGATGGCAGGGATGACGAGAATCCGAAGCCGGGGACAGGTGACGTTGCCTGCGGGCATCCGCACGTTGGCCGGAGTGCGCAGCGGCGATTCGGTGATGTTTCGGGTGATCGGGCCAGGGAGGATCGAGATTGCGGCCTTCACGCCGATGACGCTCGACGAAATGGTCGCGCGATTTCCGATCGAGGGGCCGGTCGATTGGAATCGAGATCGCGACTCATGGGAAGGCGACGCGGCGGGCGAGGCCCTGGGAGAGTAGGGATGTAGGTCGGATATCTGGTCGCCACTGGTTTCGTCCATGTTGCCTTGCTTGGCGTCCAGGCCGTGACAGATCGCACGCCGATGTTCACGAAGAGTGTCCGCCGGCTTGAAAGTCAGGGTGTCGACGTGCCGAATCCGCTGCCGGGGTGATTCGGCTCCTACGTCGCCCGGTTGTACTCCCGTCTGGCGATGCGGTCGGCGAGCCACAGCCAGCGGCGGGAGATCCGATCGTCGGGATCGCGGGCGGCGTCGATGGTTTCGGCGCGGAGGCGTGACAACGCGGTGCGATCGCCCGGAAGGTCGCGGTCGAAGTCGGCGGCGATCTGCAGGTATCGCTCGGCGGCGGCCTCCCCGCCGAGGAGCGGGCCGACATCCTCTTGAACGAAGCGCTCCCAGGTGAGCGTCGGCTCCCACGTGAAGCGGGCGACCGCGAGGTAGCTCAGTTCGACCGACGCGTTGAACGATGAGGGCTCGCCCCAGACGGTGAGCCCGTCGAACCCGATCTCCGCCGCTTTTTGCGCCATTTCGGCGAAATCCCGGCCGTTGAAGCGGTAGCGTTCGGTGCGGTGGTCGCCGTTCCATTGGCAGGCGAACTGGCAGCGGAAGACGTTGGTGGCGGTGGGGAGCGCCCGGGCCATGTTCGGCGTCATTTCGCGCCGTGCCTTCTCCCAATAGCCGCGGTTGAACGTGTGCTGATAGACGCCGCCCGCGGGAAGCGATCGGAGCGGCGCCATCGCCTCGGCGTCGAGCAGGTTGTCCCACTGGATCTCCGAATAGATCCACAGATCGGGCCGTTTCGCGGTCGCGGTCTCGTAGAGGCGGGGGAAGAGGTCGGCCATGTCGGCGTGGGACCAGGATTCGGCGTAGCCCTCGCGGCGGCTCGCCTGCTCCCGCTCGCCGCGCCGCGCGTCGCAGAGCGCGCACCCGCAGACGCCGTAGTCGCCCGCCTCGATGTTGATGCCGCCGATCGCGAAGGTCTCCGCGAGCCAGGCGACCGCCTCCTCCATCCACTGTTGATTCGCGGGTTGGGAAGGGCAGCCGCGGACGGAGTAGTCCGCCTTGGGGAAAAAGAGCTTGAAGTCGAGATTGGGGACCTGAAAACCGGCGGGGCGTTCCATCTCGGCGGCGAGCTCCGGATGCTTCCGGAGCCAGGTGGCGAGATTGTAGGGATGGTCCATCTCCCAGACGACGCCCCCGTAGGCGTTGATCGCGATTCCGGGCAGGATGCGGACCCCGCGCTCGTTGGCGTAGCGGCAAAGTTCGTGGACGGCGTCGAGGCCGCCGTGCGAGTCGCGGAAGAGACCGAAGATCGTGACCGCGGCGATCCGGTTCCGGCTCATGAAATCGATACAGCGCTTGTAGTCCTTCAGGAAGCCGTCCTCGGGCTTCGCGTACGGATTCATCACGCCGATTTCCTGGACGCCGATCTGCTCCATGTCCCAATTCGTCGAGTGGTCCCAGTTCCAGAATGTGCGATGGCGAAGACCCGGCTTCTGCTCAATCACCCCGAGGGGAAGATCGACGCCATTGGCGGAGACGCCGGCCTGTTTCTGGATCAGCTCCTCGACGCCGTAGATCACGCCGGAAAAGGGACCGCCGGCGATGTCGATGTCGGGCACGCCGCCGTCGGACGCGACCGACAGCGAAAAGGCGCCTTCAGGCCGGGACGCGTCGAGCCGAAGGCGGACGGTTGGCGTGCCGGGCGCGGGATCGTCTCCCGGCGCATCGAACCAATCGATCCGCGGGAACGCCTCCCGGATCCGGCGCGCGGCGTACGGATGCAGGTCGGCGCCGATCAGCCGAACCTTGCCCTCAAGCCGAATCGAACGATCGTCGGCCACAATCGATGCCTTTCGTGATGCGTCCACGGACCCCCAGACCATCGGCTTCCGAAGGCGGCGCCAACGTTTGGGCGCAGTCGGCGCTGCCAGTTTTCGACCAGGGGCTATCCGATGAACGGCGGCACGTCGGGCGCCTGCAGGCCGCCGACGCGGCCGGTGTCGGCGACGCGGTAGAGATGGCACTCGATCGTGGTCACGTAGAGGTGGGAGAGGTCGGCGCCGCCGAAGACGCAGTTGGTCGGCCGACCGGCGGGCAGCGGGTGCTCCTTCAGCACGTCGCCATCCGGCGAAAAGATGGTGATCCTGCTCCCGGGGCCCGAAAGCTCCCAGCCGCAGGTGGCGACGATGTCGCCGTCGAGGTCCCAGCACATGCCGTCGATGCCGCGCGCGTCGCCGAAGTCGTGCAGAACCTGGGGAGGGCCGAGCGAGCCGTCCCGGCGGATGGGGTAGGCGCGAAGCTGGCGAGTGGACCCCGGCAGGAAATCGCTTTCGGCGACGTAGAGCGTCCGCTCGCCGAAGGAGAGCAGCAGACCGTTGGGCCGGACCGTGTCGAAGGTCAGGCGCTCGATCTGCCAGGGGACCGAGCCGTCCCGCGTCGGCGTGATCCGATAGACCGAATCGTGGCTCAGCGACTTGTCGGCTTGGTCGCCGTAGCGGGGATCGGTGAACCAGATCCGGCCCCGCCGGTCCATCACGAGGTCGTTCGGGCTGTTCAGGCGTTCGCCCTCGAACTCGCCGACCAGCGTCGTCTTCGCGCCCGAGGCGTCGTACCGGACGATCGCCCTGCCGCCGCCCTCGCACCCATAGAGCGACCCGTCGGGGGCGAAGATCAGCCCGTTCGTGGCCGCGGTGTCGCGGTGCACCACGCCGATCGCCGCGGTCGCCGGGTCGAAGCGGCGGATCTCGCTGGCCTCGATGCTCGTGTAGAAGAGACCGGAGCCGTCCCACGCGGGGCCCTCGGTGATCGTCTCCGGTCCCGCGAGCAGTTCCCATGTCCATTCGTCCATCGTGGATCGTTTCCCCTCCCTAGAAGCCGTCGACGCCGGGGCCGACCGTGATGCGGCAGTGTCGGCGACCGCATCCTCCCACACTCTCGACAGGCGGGAAAGCGCGTTCCGGTCAAGATGACCGGATGGTGCGCTTGCCATTATGAAATATTCAAGTGCGATGCGTCCGGCCTCCATCGACGCGCGAGGCCCGGGTCCGACTCGACCGGCACGATGGTGTTCGTGGAGCAAAGGAAAGGACGTCGGCATGAAGCACCGGATGCGCGACGGGGCCGGACGGCAGGGGTTCAGAATGCGGCGGCAACCCATTCCCTTGCGGATCGCTCATCGCGTCGATCGGCGGAGGGGACGCGTTCTCCAATCCCGGCGCCGTTGTCCTCGTCGGCGCTGGGCCGAAGACGGTTTCGACCAATGCTGGAGGGGAGCTCTTCGTCCAGTATCTGGATGGGTGCAGCGGTGACTGCCACCACGACAACAGCGGCAGTCTGATTGCGACCATCGTGAATCCGGCCTGTCAGTTCGTCCGACGGTGGGACGTATGGGCGACAGCGCGCTTCGCTGCGGGGCACCTGCCGGTGATTGGGTGCGCATCGAATCGTTGGAGCCTGCCTCAAATGCTTGGGCTTTGGCGATCTGCTCGGCTCCTGGCGGACGACTATGAGATGGGCCGCCCGGTTTCAACCGGGCGGCCCATCTCATGTTGCCCTTGGTGTCGCAGATTCGACGGTGGCAGTGGTTGCGGAGCCTACGCGTCGCGGACGGCCACCTCATCGGGCGGCCCGCCCTCCGGATCCGGCTCCGAGCCCGTCGTCTGCACGATGGCGCTGGCGGCCGCGATGCCGTGACGCAGATGCTCGATGCGGTTCGAGACCGCGACTCCGTCGCCGTTCAGCAGCGGCAGCAGGTCGTGCTCCAGATCGTCGAGCTCCTTGAGCGACGCGGAGAGGCTCTCCCGGGCCATCGCGACCCGCCGGTCGCTCAGGCCCGACGCTCGAAGACCATGACCGTCGCCTCCCGCGGATGCGGGGACGGCTTCGGGAACCGTCGGGTCGAAGTGCGCGCCCTTCGTCCGCGAGGCGAAGGCCCAGGTCGCGGCCGCGATTAGCAGCGGCACGATGACTGCCAGCAGCCACATCTGCCCGAGCGTCAGTCCGATCTGGTCGTAATAGGCCGCGAAGAGCATCATCCCGAGGAACGCGAGGGTGCCCACGCCGACCGCCATCCGCACTGCCCCCTGCCTGGCGGGCTCAAGGTATTCGTAGCGCATGGCCCGGCGGTTCGACCAGTCCATCCACGGCGCGAAGGTGAGGACGCCGAAGACGAGGGCGGGGAAGAGCAGCCCGCCGAAGAAGTTCGGCCCGAACGTGCCGCCGAAGATCGTGAAGGTCGCCTTGGCTGGCACGATCTTGAGGAAGCCGTAGACCCAGAGCAGATACCAGTCGGGCTTGACCTCGGGCGTCGTCGGGCCCGGGGCGCCGTACTGCCGCAGCTCGTGGGGCGGGACGATCGCGGAGAGCACGAAGAGCGCGCCGAACATGAGCAGCAGCAGCTGGCCGGCGAGGAGCGCCTGATAGGGCCACAGGGGCACGCCCAGCACCTGGCCGGGCTCGGCGAGCTTCTTCGCGTAGCCGGGCTGGGTGTGCTTCTGCTTGATCACGAACAGCACATGCGCGCCGACGATGAGGGAAATGAGCGCCGGCAGGACGAAGACGTGGATCGTGTAGAGGCGCGGCAGGCTCCCCAGCGTCGGGAAGGCGCCGCCGAAGAAGAGCTCGGACGCCGTGCCCCCGATCTATGGGATCGAGCGGGCGATCGAGTAGCCGATGCCGGTCGCGGTCACCGCGTAGGCGTCGTAGGGCAATGAGTAGCCGACGAACCCGGCCATCATGGTCAGGCCGAGCAGCACGACGCCGACCGCCCAGTTCAACTCCCGCGGCTTGCGGTACGTGCCGGTGAAGAAGATCCGGATCGTGTGCAGCAGGATCGAGATGATCATCACGTGCGACGCCCAGTTGTGCACGCTGCGGAAGAGGTTCGCGACCGGGATCGACTCGATCAACTGGACGCTGGCGTAGGCCTCCGGCAGCGTCTTCCCGTTGACCTGCACATCGACGTTGGAGGGCGCGTAGATTAGGCCGAGGTAGATCCCCGTCAGCACGAGGATGACGAAGGAGAACGTCGCCATCTCGCCGAAGAAGAAGGTCGAGTGGACGGGGAAGGCCTTCCGCCCGAATTTCTTGTTGAATCCCGTGATGTCCAGCCGCTCGTCGAGCCACCCTTTCGGGTGTCCCGATGCCGTGGCGGGGTTGGATTGGACGGCTGGCCGCTTGTCGATCGTCGTGCTCATGGACATGCTCCCGGGGGGACGCGTGGCTGGGTCGCCTTCGTCGCTACTGTGGACCGATGGGACCGCTGAAGACGCCGTCGGTGACGACGATGCCGTCGGCGCCGACGGCGACGGGCAGCGACGTAAGCGCGCGGCCAGCCGGACCCCGGAGCACCGCCGCCTGCTTGGCCGGGTCGTAAAGGCTGCCGTGGCAGGGGCAGAGGATGTGCC
>JBPCRG010000544.1:0-5570 GCA_050997095.1 Thermomicrobiales bacterium
TGCGGGAGCGGGCCGAGGAGTTGGGCGGCGCCTTTCTCCTCGGCCCCGGCGCGGGAGGCCGCGGGACCCGGGTCGACGTCCGCTTTCCATTCCCGTCGCGGCCGGCGACACCGACGTGAGCGCCCTCGCCGAGCCGATCCGGGTCGTGATCGCCGACGACCACCCGCTCTTCCGCAAGGGGATGAGGACGCTGCTGGCGGGAGTGCCCGAAGTCACGCTGATCGGCGAGGCCGAGAACGGCGACGAGGCGGTCGCCCTCACCACCGACCTCCAACCCGACATCGTGTTGATGGATCTGCAGATGCCCGGACGAAGCGGAGTCCAGGCCACCCGCGACATCCTCGACACCTGCCCGATGACCAAAATCCTCGTCGTGACTCTTTTCGACGACGACGACTCCGTCTTCCTGGCCCTGAGGGCGGGCGCGCGCGGCTACGTGCTCAAAGACACCGATGAGGAGGAGATGATCCGCGCGATCCGTGCCGTGGCCAACGGCGAGGCGATCTTCAGCCCTGCGATCGCGACCCGCGTCCTGGCTTACTTCTCGTCCCCCCGCCGGGGAAACCCCGAAGCGTTCCCGACGCTGACCGACCGGGAGCGCGACATCCTCGGCTTCATCGCCAAGGGCAGGAACAACCCCGCGATCGCGCGGGAATTGAGCCTCTCCCCGAAAACCGTCGCCAACCACGTCAGCAACGTCTTCGGCAAGCTGCATGTCGCCGACCGCGCCGAGGCGATCGTCCGGGCGCGGGAGGCGGGGTTGCGGTGAGCCTCGCGCCGTGAGATGTTGGGCGGACGACGGCGACCCTGCGCAAGCCGGCGCCCGCCCCGATTCACGCGCATGACGACAATTCGGGATTGTTTTGAAAGGCGGGCCTTGGCGACGGCATCACCCTACCGGCGCGACGACGCGACGCTGCTGATGTTCGGGCTGCTTGCGTTCTACAACGGGCTGCTGAACGGGCTCGGCCCGCTGATGCCCTTTCTGCGCGACGAGTTCGGGTTGTCGCACACCGTCGGAAGCCTCCATTTCAGCGCGTTCGCGGCCGGGATGCTCCTCGTCGGCGCCGTCGGCGACCGGGTGATCGCGCGGCTCGGGCGGCGCCGCTCGCTCTGGGTCGGGGCGTGGGGGATGGCGTGCGGCGCGGTCGGCCTGATCGTCGGGCGGAACGCGGCCGCGACCATCGCCAGCTGCTTCGCGATGTCCGCCGTCGGCTCGCTCCTGATCATTCTGGTCGGCGCGTCGCTTTCGGACCGGCACGGAGGGAACGGCGCGGTCGCGATCGGCGAGGCGAACATCTTCGCCAGCGTCGCCGCCGGGATCGCGCCGCTGCTCGTCGGGTTCGGCGAGGGCTCCGGGATCGGCTGGCGGTTCGCCCTGGCCGTGCCGATCGCGCTGCTGACGCTGCTGACCCTGCGGTTCAGGAGCGCCGCCATCCCCGCGGCCCATCCCGCTCCAGCCCACGCCGACGGTTCGGCACCGCTGCCGCGCTCATTCTGGATCTACTGGCTCGCGTTGACCCTCGGGGTGGCCGTGGAGTTCAGCCTGATCTATTTCGGCGCCGACTTTCTGCACGAGGCCGCGGGGCTCTCCAAGAGCGCCGCCGCGACCACGATGAGCCTCTTCCTGTGGGGCATGGTGGCGGGGCGGATCGCGGGCAGCCGGATCGTCGGCTGCATCCATCCCGCCCGCCTCCTCCCGGGGGCGATCGCGGTCACGACGCTCGGCTTCCTGGTCTATTGGCTCGCGCCGTGGACGCCCGTGGTCGTCGCGGGGCTCTTCGTCGCCGGGCTGGGGGTGGCGAACATCTATCCGCTGACCATGGCGCTCGGCTTCCGGGCGGCGGCGGGCCGCTCCGACGCCGCGGGCGCGCGGATGACCTTCGCCTCCGGCGCGGCGATCCTGACCGCGCCGCTCCTGCTCGGCGTCCTGTCCGACGCGGTCGGCATCTCCCGGGCCTACGGCATCGTCCCCCTGCTGCTGCTCGCGCTGCTCGGCGCGATCCTCCTGGCGGGACGCTGGTCGCCGAGCGCGGCCGAGACGGCGATGGTCGCGGCGTGACGGTGTGGGACGACGACGGGATCCTTCCTGCGTCAGAATGACATGCGGGCGCGCCTCCTCCGCCATCGTTCCGAGCCATTTTGGCAAGATCAATCGACCTTTTTGCCGTTGATGACGCCATGCCCTCCAATGTCATTCCAAGCGACGCCCCATCCCGTCATTCCGAGCGGAGCGAAAATCGTCGTCGTTGTCCGA
Organism: Thermomicrobiales bacterium; assembly: GCA_050997095.1. GTDB lineage: Bacteria > Chloroflexota > Chloroflexia > Thermomicrobiales > UBA6265 > JBPCRG01. Next base: position 2,258 of record JBPCRG010000544.1, read on the forward strand.
TAGGACATGCGCCCGTCGCCGCACCGTGCTGAAGAGGACGGCATGGCTGCGTCTTCCCAACATCGGGCAAATCGGCGATCATCCCGTCTGGTTCAGGGAGAACGCCGCCGCACACGCAAAGGCCAAGCAATCACGATGACGCTCCTCCAGCTGGCGCTCGACCTCATCGATTCGCGTGACGCGGCCGATCTCCTCCGCGAGATCGACGCGGCGATCGACGTGGTCGAGGCGGGCACGCCGATGATCAAGCGCGAGGGGATGGACGCGCTCCGCCGCCTGCGCGAGGCGGCGCCGTCGCTGCTTCTCGTCGCCGACATGAAGACGATGGACGCGGGCGCCTACGAGGCCGAACTCGCGTTCGGCGCCGGGGCGAACCTGACCACCGTCCTCGGCTGCGCGAGCGACGCCACGGTCGAGGGGGCGCTGGCCGTCGCGCGGGACCGCGGTGGCAAGGTGGTCGTCGATCCGATCGGCGTCGCCGACAAGGTCGGGCGCGCCCGGGCGCTGGAGGCGTTGGGCGTCGACTACCTCGGCATCCACGCCGGGACCGACGAGCAGAGCCACGGCGCCGATCCGCTCGCCGACCTCGGGGCCGTCTCCGCGGCGGTCTCGACGCCGCTGGCGGTCGCAGGCGGCATCACCTTGGCGACGCTGACCGCGATCCTGGCGCTGCGCCCCGCGATCGTGATCGTCGGCTCCAGAATCACCCGCGCCGCCGATCCCGTCGCCGCGGCCTTCGCCTTCAAGTCCGCGATCGTGCGGTTCGAACGGGGCGGCTCGTGACGCCCGGACGCTTCGCCGCCGCGATCTTCGACATGGACGGCACCTTGGTCGACACCGAACCGATCCACCGGCGGGCCTGGATGAGCGTGCTGCCCGAGCTGGGCGTGACGATCGGCGAGGCCGAATACGCGGCGACCTTTTCTGGTCGGCCCGGCCGCAAGATCGCCCGGCTCCGCCTCCACGCTTCCGAGGCCGAGGCGCCGGTCGTCGTCGACCGCGTGATGGCCCGGTTCTGGCAGATCGCCGCCGACGGTCTGCGGCCGATGCCGGGCGTCGTCGCGTTCCTCGACTCGCTGGGCGACCTGCCGCTGGCGGTCGCGACCTCGAATCGCCGCGTCGACGCGCTGCGCACCCTGTCGGCGATCGGGCTGCTCGACCGCTTCCGGGCGGTGGTGACGGTCGACGACGTGACCCGCGGCAAACCGCATCCGGAGCCGTTCCTCTGCGCCGCGGCGGAGTTGGGCGTCCGCTCCGCCGACTGCGTCGCGTTCGAGGACTCGGCCAACGGCCTCCTCAGCGCCCGCGCCGCCGGGATGTTCTGCGTCGGCATCGCCTCGTCGACCACGGCGCTCGCGGCCGCGGACATCGTCGTCGCCGGTTTCGACGACCCGTCCCTGACGACGCTGCTACCCCGCGTTCGCGATCCGGAGCCGAGTCCATGAGTTCAGGAGCGGCGGACTTCCGGGCGCTGACCGACGCGATTCTGGCCGAGAACGCGCGGGTGCTGGCGCAGATCGACCCCGCGGAGGCCGGCGCGCTGCTCGCGGCGATCGGGGCGGCGGACCGGATCTTCCTGCTTGGCGAGGGCCGCTCCGGGCTGGCGATGCGGATGCTGGCGATGCGGCTGATGCATCTGGGCAGATCGGCGCACGTGGTCGGCGAGACGACGACGCCGCCGATCGCGCCGGGGGACCTGCTCGTCGCCTGCTCCGGCTCGGGCGAGACCGCCGTCACCGCGCTGCTGGCGAGGCAGGCCGCCGCCGCGGGCGCGACCGTCGCGGCGATCACGGCCGTGGCGGAATCGCGGCTCGGACGACTGGCGAACCTGCGCCTGCTCCTGCACACCCCGCACAAAGGCGACTCGAGCGCCGCGCCGTCCATCCAATACGGCGGCTCGCTGTTCGAACAGTCCGCCATGCTGCTCGGCGACGCCCTCTTTCTGGCGCTGACTCCGCCGAACGATGCGGCGCACGGCTTCACGACGGCCGCGCGCCGTCATGCGAATCTCGAATGATGCCGTTCCTTCGTTCAACCCGTCCGTCCAAACCGGGAGCAGCCCCGCCATGAGCACCGTCGTCGACCTCAGCGCCGGCAGCGGGCTGCCGATCACTTTGGACACCGCCACGGGACTGCTCTCCTCGCCCGAAGCCGGGGTTGTCGGCGAACCCGGAGTCCGCCGTCTCGGCGAGTTGCGCGACGTGCTGCGCGACCCCGCCGTCGCGGACTCCGACCCGGACCGCGCCTGCTATCTCCTCTACCGCGACGTCCGCGACGCGTCCGGCTCCCTCGCGCTCGGGGACGCCGGTCTGCGCTACGACCTCACGGTGACGCTGCCGGGCGACTACGGCGACGAGCTGCCGAAAACCGCCGGGCACTACCACGGCCGGGCCCCGGACGGCGTGCTCTTCCCCGAGATCTACGAGGTGCTCCACGGCAGCGCCCTCTTCGTGCTCCAGCGTGTTAACGACGCGGAGCGCGCCGACCCCGCGGTCCTCTCCCTTTGGCTCGCGCGCTGCGAACCCGGCGACAAGATCGTGATCCCGCCCGACTGCGGCCACCTCACCGTCAACGTCGGCGCCGGCCCGCTCGTCGTCAGCGACCTCGTGGCCACCGCATCCATCAACGACTACGGCTCCTACCGCTCCGCCCGGGGCGCCGCCTGCCACGTGCTCCGCCACCCCTCCACCCCCGACGGCCACACCGCCGCGCCCAACCCCCGCTACCCCGGCGCACCCGACGCGGCGCGGCGCCCGGGCAACCGCTGGTCCCCGTTCCTGCCCGACCGCGGCCCCCTCCACACACACGCGATCCAGACCCCCGACGCCTTCGCCTTCCTCCTCTCGCCCGCAGGCGACGCGGCCGCGATGTTCGAGCTTTGGGCAGTGAGCTCTGAGCGGTGAGGTGTGGGCTTTGAGCACCGCAACGTAGGCGTGACTCAAAGCCCAGAGCCCACTGCCTAAGGCCGGCGGCTTGACCGTTTCATTCGGTTCCCGTATCATTTGGTCTGGGAATGCTTCGAGTTCCGAAGGACAACGAATGATCGCCGATGACGCGTTGATAGACCGGATCCTGGACCTGCTTCCTGAGATGACCCGACTGCTGAAATCGTCGTACGCCGTCGATCCGGAGTTCGCCGCGATCCCGTTGGGGCAGGCAAGGGTGCTCGGGTTCCTCTACGGCCGGCGGCAGGCCACCGTGGGCGAGGTCGCGTGCGGCGTCGGCGTCTCGCTTCCCACCGCCTCCGAACTGATCGACCGGCTGGTCGAGGCGCGGTGGGTCGACCGCAAAGTCAATCCCGCCGACCGGCGCC
>JBPCRG010000556.1:0-9336 GCA_050997095.1 Thermomicrobiales bacterium
CTTGTGGACCCGGCGCTCGGCCAGCGCCGCGGTCAGGGTTTGCGTGACCTCCGGCATGGCCGGCCCGCCGAGCATTGCCATCAGGCTGGCGTCGTCCAGCGTTGTCAACGTCTCCGCGGTCAACGCCCCGGCCGCCAACGCCTCCTGCACCGCCCGCAGGAGCATCGCCATGCAAGCCCGGTTCGTGTGGTGCCAATAGACGTTGTCGAACATCTCCTGCCGGGCGTTGATCAGCGAATGCACGGGACTGACGCCTTTCGCGCCGATCACGATCCGTCGGGTAGGCCAGACCGCGTCCGGTTCGGTGATCTCCGCGATGCCGAGCGAGTCGATCAGACGCGCGACGTCCACGCCGCCGTAGGGCACGGAGCAGGCGCGGGCGTCGCGCGGCAGGTAGTCCAGTTTGTCGACGTCCAGCGGCCCGGAGAGGATGCCGCGCAGGATCCGGTCGCTCTGCGGCAGATCGTGGCCGTGCGGATCGACGATCGACGCGACCCGTTCCGGATCCACGCCCCACCCGGCCTCCAGAATTGGCGCGATCTCCGGCCCCGTGATGATGCGCCGTCCGACCTGCTCGTGCGGCAGGACGGGACGGCCCAGCTCCTCGATCGCGTGCGAGAAGGGGTAGTGCCCGATGTCGTGGAGCAGCGCCGCCGCGAGCAGCGTGCGGGCGTCGGTCTCGGAGATCCAGCCGCCCTCCGCACGGCCGCGCAGCCGGTCCACCGCCAGCCGCGCCAGATGCAGCACGCCGAGGGAGTGCTCGTAGCGCGAATGGCGGGCCCCCGGCCAGATCCGCGAGATGAACCCGAGTTGCTCGATCCCCTCGAGCCGGAGGAAGGCGCGGGCGCCGAGGATCGCCAGCTCGGGGACCGAGAGCGGGATGCGGTCGGAGAGCGCGTCGCGGACCGTCGTCACGACCGGGAATCCGGAGCCGGGCGGCCGCTCGCGACCGCCCGTGAAGACCACCACGCCCCGCCCTCCCCGCCGATCCGGATCACGCCCTCCCGGCAAGCATAGCCCGCGGAACCCGCCCGGCGCGGCGACCCGGCCGCCCGCCAAACCCGGTAAGCTAGGCGGGTCGGACGGCAGAACGGGGGGATGCGTGGGACTCGGTCTCGGTCAACGCTCGGGATGGCGTCGCGTCGCCGCGCCGCCGCCCTCCACAGCGGCTGCGGCAGGTTCCGCCGCTTCTCCGCTTCGCCGCCGGTTGATCGAGCTGCCCTTTCTCGTCGCTTTGCCGCTGGTGGCGCTCACCTACTGGTGCGTCGACATCGTGTCGCCGGCGCTGCCGGAGATCCAGAAAAGCCTGGGGCTCTCGGCGTCGGGCACGGGTCTGGTCTTCTCGCTGCTCTTTCTCGGCCGCCTCCTCGGCAACGTGCCCGCGGCGCGGCTGGTCGACCGGATCGGGTCGGCGCTGACCGCCGCGATCGGCGGGTCGCTGCTGACCGCCGGCTCCTTCCTCGCGGCGGACGCCGCCGGCGGCGCCCTGTTCGGGGCGCGGGTGGTTCAGGGCGTCGGCATCTCGATGCTCGTCAACGCCGGCCTCCGCTCCGTCATGCGCGCCAAGCCGGGCCAAGGCGCCGCGATGACCTGGTTCAGCTTCATGGCGACGATCGGCGGGGTGTTCGGGCTGCAGTCGGGCGGCTATCTGACCGAAGCCTTCAGCTGGCGGGCGGTCTTCGCGCTCAGCGCCGCGCTCGCCTCCCTCATCACCGTGACCGCATTGGCGGCGCGCGGCTCCGCAGGGCGGTCGACCGCTCCCGCGATCGCGGCGACGGCGGCGGCGGAACCCGCGCCGGACGCGTCGCGGGCGGCGTTGGCCGCCGCGCTGGCCCTGAACTTCGCCGTCTTCTTCAACTACGGCGCGTTCGTCGCCATCCCGCTCTACACTGAGCATCATTTCGCCGCCTCCGCCAAGGCGAACGCCAACCTTCTCCTGATCATCACGCTGATGCACCTGCTCGCCGCCTTCCCCTCCGGCCGCGCGGTCCGCAGGTGGGGCGGGCCGCGCGTCTACATCGCCGCGTCCTGCGTCTCGCTGCTCGCGATGGCGCTCGTGCTGCCCGCGCCGGGGCTGGTCTGGCTCGCGGCACCGATGGTGCTCTACGGCGCCGGGCAGGCGACGGCGACCAACGCCGGCGGCGACGTGCTGCTCCATCTCGGCGGCCGCGGGGGTCGGGCGGTCGGCCTCGTGCGGCTCAGCAGCGACCTCGGCCTGGTGGTCGGCCCGTATGTCACCGGTGCCCTGGCCGACGTCTGGGGGTACGGCACGCCGTTCGTCGTGCTGCCGATCCTGACGGCCCTGACGATCGCGTTCGCCTGGCGGCGCGCGGGATTCACGGGGAGGTCGACGCCGATCGCCGCGGCCGTGTCGTGAGTGCAGGGGGTCCTCATCGAACGGGAACGGCCCCCCAACCCCCAGGCCCGCACCCAGAGGGTACCCGTCCCGAGTTCGCGGGCAAGGGGGAGGCGACCGTCCATCGACGCCCAAGCCCGTCGGCGCTGAACGGTGCATGAGATAATCCGAGGCGGGCGCAGCCATCTGCCGCGCGCCACTCGCGAGACGACCGGCAACGGCAAAGGAACCGCGGACATGCTCAATTTTCGACGCCCCGTCCTCCTCGTCGCCGACCGGCCCGAGGTCCAGCGCTTCTTCCGGAACAACGCCTTCGCGGGCACCCTCGTCCGCCGCTTCATCGCCGGCGAGGATGTCGAGACCGCAGTCGGCGAGGCGACCAAGCTGAGCCGGCTCGGGATCGGGGCGACGCTCGACAAGCTCGGCGAGAATGTGAAGACCGCCGACGAGGCGGCCGCGGCGACGAAGGACTACGTGGCGCTGATCGAGCGCATGGCGTCGTCGGGGCTCGAGCCGAACATTTCGGTCAAACTGACGATGCTGGGGCTGGACCTGGGCGACGAGGTCGCCGTCGCCAACGTCCGGCCGGTGCTCGAGGCCGCCAGACGCCTCAAGGGCTTCGTCCGGGTCGACATGGAGGGCTCGACCTATGCGAGCCGGACGATGGAGATCTTCGAGGCGCTGCACGACGACTTTCCGGACGAGGTCGGCGTCGTGATCCAGTCGTACCTGCACCGCGCCCGGGCCGACGCGGAGCGGATGATCGCGCGGAAGGCGCGCGTCCGTCTGGTCAAGGGCGCCTACGCCGAGCCGAGCTCGGTCGCCTTTCAGGACCACGCGGAGGTCGACGACAACTACCGGCGGCTGATGGAGATGCTGCTGGCCGACGGCAGCTACCCGGCGATCGCGACCCACGATCCGGCGCTCATCGCCGCCACCCGCAAGTTCGCCGCGGCGCGGCAGGTCGACCTCGGCAGCTTCGAGTTCCAGATGCTCTACGGCGTGCGCCGGGAGGAGCAGACGACGCTCGTCGCGGAGGGCTGCCGGATGCGCGTCTACGTCCCCTTCGGCGCCCAGTGGTACCCCTATTTCACGCGCCGGATCGCCGAGCGGCCCGCCAACGCCCTGTTCGTGCTCCGCCAGCTCGTCAGCGGTTGATGGACGAGCCGACGCCGACCGCGCAGCCCGACCCGGTCCCTCCGCCCTCGGGCGGGCGCGCCTCGCGTTCGACGAAGCGGGTCTGGGCCGTGGCCGCAGTCGCGCTGATCCTGATCAACGTCGGATTCGTCGCGATCAGGCTGCGCGCGAACCACAACGATGAAAGCTCGCCGCCGGTGACGTCGCGCCAAACGGCCGTCGCCGATCTGCTCGGCTGGCTGCCCGCGACCGACCGCACCCGGCGGGCGGTCGCGGTCTGGACCGCCGATCCCGGCGCGGGCACCCCGGAGGCGGGGAAGCCGGATCCGGACCGCGCGCTCGCCGTGCGCCTGGGGCTGGCTCCGCAGCCGCTCACGCTCGGGCGCTCGCCGGAGTGGCGGGCGCGGTTCGGCTATTCCGCCGCCGACGTCGACGGCTGGGCGGTCGCCGGGCGCGGCGGCGGCATCGCGGTCCTGACCGGCCGTTTCGATAAGGCAGCCATCGCGAACGCCCTGACGGGGCAGGGGTATCTGGAAACCGTCCATCGCGGCGCGCCAGTCTACACCCGCTCCGCCACGGTTCCGCCGTCGGCCGCGACCGCCGGAGACTCGGCGACGGCGGCGACCTCGGTCGGGATGCTCGGCGATCGCCTGATCACCGGAGAGACGATCGAGCAGGTGCAGGCGGCGATCGACGCCGCGCTGCGGGCCGCGCCCTCGCTGGCCGACGACCGATACATCGCGCCGATGCTCGACACCATATCGCCGGTCAGCGCGCTCATGATCATCGACGAGCACGACCACGCGGTCGAGTGCGGCGGGGCGTCGCCCGATCCCGCCGGTGCCGCGGGCGGCGAGGGCAGGTTCATCGCGATGGCGTACGGGCGCTCGGGGGAGGGCGGGCAAAGGCGGACGATGGTCGTCACGTCGTTCGCCGACGAGGGCGCCGCCGCGAAGGCCCTGCCCCTCTTTCAGGACGGCTGGCTCAGCGGCTACGCGAGCGTCGGCGGTTCGGGCGCGGAGATCAAGACCTACGGCACGGTGAACTCCGTGAGCCAGACCGACAGGCTCCTGATCGCGGAGATGATCGACGGCCGGGAATCCGGGTGGACGCGCGCGGGGGTCCGCTTCTCGACGCCGGTCTGCCAGGCCGCCATCGACGCCTTCGGCCCCGCCGCGGGCGGGTCGCCGTCGCCCTCGACCCAGAACGCCTCGCCGCTGGCCCGCGCGTCTGCATCCCTGCCGGACGCGAACGGCGACGTCATCTTCCGGGCGAGCGATCTCGCCGCGACCGGCAGCGTGCGGCGCGTGACCGCGCCGTCGGGATCCTCCGCGGGCGCGGGCGACGTCGCCGCCTGGATCGGCGCGCTGGCGCCGCTGCCGTCGTTCAAGACCCTCCCGGCCGCGCCGGACGCGCTCGCGCTGTGGCCGTCGCTCTTCGCGCTCCCGCTCGACGCCCTCCGCGCCGTCGCCGAGGTCGAGGACGTCAAAACCGCGGCGACCGTCGGCGTGCTGGTCGGCACCTGGGATCCTGCGGCGGTCAAAAACGCCCTGCTCGGCGCCGGCTACGCGACCATCGCGATCGACGGGGTGGACCACTTCGCGCTCCGCCCCGGCGCGACGGCCGCCGATTCGCCGCCGCTGCGGGCCGGCGGCGAGATGTGGCGCAATGTGGCGGTGGACGGCGACCGCATCTTCGTCAGCGACGCGCAGGGCGCCCTGCGGGAGGCGATGGCCATCGTCGTCGCCGGCGCCCCGGCGTCAGGATTCGCGATCGCCGCCCGCGACCGCTTGCTCGCGGCGACTCCCGGGGCGACCTCGGTAGTCGTCGCCGACTCCGGCGCGCTGCGATCGGCGTGCGGAACCACGCCGGCGAGCTGGGAGGCGGTCGCCGCGGCCTGGACCGCGGCGGCGGCCGGCAACGACGTGGCCGCGCTCGTCGTGCTGCCTCCTCAGGGAGCAGACTTCACGGCGGCGGCGGTCAGGCTGGACAGCCAGACCCGGCGCCTGCTCCTCGCCAATCCACCGGCGGTCGCGTCCACCCCGCCCCCCGCCCCGACCTCCTCGCCGGCAGCTGGACCCTTGAGCGCCGGTCTGCGCTATCTCGGCGTGGAGCGTCAGGACGCGACGCCGGCGGGGGGTCGGCCGGTCGTGGTCGCCCACCTCTACGCCGATCCGCCGGGCGACGCCTCGCGGGTCGGCTTTTTCGACGCCTCGGCGGAAGGCTGCGCGCTTTTCATGTCGGTCTGACGGCTGCGCGCTCCAAGGAGATCGAACGATGCGGACCGTGATCATCTCCGACATCCACGGCAACCTCGCGGCGCTGGAGCTGGCGCTGGCCGAGATCGGGCGGCTGCGGCCCAACGCGGTCGTCTGCCTCGGCGACATCGCGGCGGCGGGGCCGTCGCCGAACGGGGTGATCGACCGTCTGGCCACGATGCCATGGACATTCATCATGGGCAACACCGACGAGTGGCTGCTAAAGCCGGCCGACGAGCACCCGGCCGACGAGGACGCGCGGCGGGTGGAGGAGATCGAACGCTGGGGCGCGGCGCGGCTGACCCCGGAGTTCCGCGCGTTCCTGCGGACGTTCCTGCCGACCGCGATCGTCGAGACCGCCCCGTCGTCGCGGATGCTCTGCTATCACGGGGCACCCGAATCGACCATAACCGAGATCGCCTCGACCACATCGGAGGAAGATCTCGACCGCCTGCTGCCCCGCGGCTTCACCCTGCACGCCGGCGGCCACACCCACATCCAGATGTTCCGCCGCCATCGCGAGTCGATCGTGCTCAACCCCGGCAGCCTCGGTTTGCCCATGCAGACCGCGGCCGACGGCGCGGGCCGCCGACCCGCCTGGGCGGAGTTCGCGACCGTCGACGGCGACGACGAGGGCGCGGCGCTTCGGGTGGAGCTTCGCCGCCTTCCGATGCCGCTTGAGACCGTCTTCGCCGAAGCCCGTGAAAGCGGCATGCCGCATGCGCAATGGTGGATGGACGCCTGGGCGCCGTAGCGGCGGGAAAGCCGGATGGCGGTCACGTCGGTGAATGAGTCGACATAATCACCGGCACCGATCACAATGCCGTCGGATTCGACGATTGCCGGAGTGAGGGGAATCGCACATGACCACTGAATCGACATCGCAGTTCACCTTCGGCGCCGATCCACGCTATCAGGCCGACGCAAGCGGCGCGGGCCGCGGCGAACCCTTGAAGTTCGCCTTCGATCCGGCGTGGCGCGACAATCCCGTGCTCGACCGGTTCTGGCTCGCGGTCCGGCGGCTGCCGGAATACGCGCGGCTGGCCGCCCATCTCATGCGCGACCCGTCGGTGCCGCTCTCCGCGAAATCCGTGCTGGCGTTCGCCGCCGTCTACACCATCTCGCCGATCGATCTGATTCCGGGATTCATCCCGGTCGCGGGCCAGCTCGACGACATGGTCGTCCTGCTCCTCGGGATCCGGACCGCCGTGCGCGCGTGCCCTCCGGCCACCGCGCAGCGCCACCTCCTGCGCGTCGGCATCTCGGGCGACGACTTCGACGGCGATCTCCGCGCGACCCGGGCGGCGGCGCAGTGGTTGGCGGAGAAGGGCTTGGTCGGGGCGAGATCGCTGGTCGGCCGCGGGACGAGCCGCGTGCGCTCCCTGCTGCGTCGCCGGTGAACCGGCGAGCCGATCGCCAGCGGCGGCCCGGGGATGTCGGTGCGATCGGCTATACTAGGCAGACGGTCGACGCTTTGGAGTTCGGTGTCGGTCGCTTGAGGATGTAGGCATTTCTTCACGCGTGTCGCATCGCCGATAGAACGGGCGATAAGATGAGAGCGCGGTTGGCGTCGGCTCGCGGCGGGTTTCGTGAAGCGTCGGCGGCGAATTCGCCACCGGGGACGAACGGGCCGGGATCCGGATCTGGCGCCGAAATGCCGAGATCAGCGTTGTTTGAGCAGAGAGGTCAAAGAGATGAGCCGCGACCGACGCGGACTCCTCCCCATGGAGGAGCCGTCGGCGGAACCGGGGAGTTTCGGGTGTCCGATGTTGACGCGAGCGCATCAAGACCGGTTCAGCGATCCTGGAAAGGCGATGATGCGTTGTTCGTTGGGGTGGGCGTTGCACGGAGACATCGACGTCGCCCGTTGCGCGGCCACCGAAGCCGTACTCGATTGTTGGAAGGTCCACCCGGAGCGCACCCCGCTCGTCGCCGTCGACACGGCGATTGGCGGTCCCGGGCCCGGAGCCGCGGAGCATAAAGCCAGCGCAGACTGAGCGCGTTCCGCCCGAAGGGTCCGTCGAAAACATCATTCCATTCCGAACCGCCCCGGACACCCGTCCGGGGCGGTTTTTCGTCTCCTGCCGGAGCCGGTTCCCGAGCGGATCATCGGGCGAAAAGTACCCATGACGCTTGCGAAAGAGGCTCCTCGACGCGGAAGAATGCAAAGGCGTAGCGAGTGCGGTCGGCCGCGCCATTCGACGGATTCCGTCACGTCCCGGGAGGGCACCATGTCGCGTCGCGTCGCCACGTTGATGCTTCTGCTCACGATCATCCTGACGCCCCTCTCCGGCGCCTCGTTCGGCGGAGGTTTGGCGCGCGCGCAGGATCTGGCCGACGTCGCGACGGTCGATCCCGGCGCCGGTCCGGCCGGCTTGCCAGCCTCCACGGAGACCCCCACCCAGACCGCGGCAGCCTCGGAAACGGCGACCGAGACTCCGCAGGACACGCCGACGAACACCCCGACCGACACCCCGACATCCGCCGCCACGCTGACCTCGACAGCGACGTCCACCGGCACAGCCACGACCACGTCCACCGCGACGGCATCGGCGACCGCCACGGTCGGGACCGCCACGACGACGGCGACCGGTTCGCCGACGCGGACCAGCACCCCGAAGCCCACCAACACCCCGAAGCCGACCAAGACGGCGACTCCGATCGTCACCAAGAGCCAACTCGTGCTGACCGTCAGTTGCCGCACCGATCCGGAGAAGATCCGGATCACGAACAACGGCTCCTGGAGCGTCCCGGTGCGCACGGTCGCCACGCTGTGGAACCCGGGCGGCGACGAGCCCTTCCCGGTCATCCGCACCCTCAAGGCCGGGCGGTCGATGCTCTTCGAGTCGGGCGCGGGCGCGAACGGCGGGATCATCCTGACGAAGAACTACATCCTGACCGACGCGCAGGGAGACAAAGAGGGCGCGGCCGTCAAAACCTCGGTCGGCACGTTGCGCGCGAAGTGCCCGGCGCTCCCCGCGGAACGATGGATCGAGGTCAACCTGAGCGCGCAGTACTTGATCGCCTGGCAGGGCGGCGTGCGGATGAACGAGACCTACGTGAGCACCGGACGCCCCGGCTACGAGACGCCGACCGGCACGTTCTACATCAACACCCGCTACCGCTTCGACGACATGGCGGGCTGCCTGGCTCCCGCCTGGGGCGGCCCGTGCGAGCAGTACAGCGTGCCGCAGGTGCCGTACGTCCAATACTTCACCAACGAAGGCCACGCCCTGCACGGCACCTATTGGCACGACGACTTCGGAAACACGCACAGCCACGGCTGCATCAACCTGCCGACGGCGCCCTATCACACCGGCTCCGACGACTTCGCCGCCTGGCTGTGGAACTGGGCCGGCATCGGCACGAGGCTGTACATCCACTATTAGTGACGAAGGCGAGAGTGCCGATCCCGCCTTTCGTTCGCAATTGACTCGCCGCATCCAGCGGCCATAATGGCGCTTGCGTGTACGTCCCTATCTCCGCCATTTCGGGATAGCCGCCTTCCACGATCGTGTGGAGATTCCCGGTCAGGTCTTGACATCCTGGCCGACCGGCAATGGGGGAAGCGCGGGCCCTTTGGAC
>JBPCRG010000593.1:0-4335 GCA_050997095.1 Thermomicrobiales bacterium
CGCCGGGGCCGATCGAAAGCAGCGCGATCGCGCCGAGCAGCAGCGCCGCCCCCAGCCACCCGACGGCGCCCAGCCGCTCGCCGAACATCAGCCATGCAAGCACGCCCGCCACCAGCGGCTCCAGCAGCGTGACGATGCTCGCGGTCGTCGCGGGCACGTCGCGCAGCCCGCGCAGCAGCAGCCAATACGCGATCGCGGAGGGGCCGACCCCGAGGTAGATCACGAGCAGCCAGCCCGAGAGCGGCTGGTCGAGGGACAATCCGCGCCCCGCGACCGCCGGGATGAACGCGATCGCGCCGACCGGGAACGAGATCGCGAGCGGCCGCAGCGGATGCTGGCGGTTCGCCAACGAACGGCTGACCAGCACGTGCGTCGCGATCCCGCAGGCGGAGCCCAATGCCAGCAGCAACCCGACCCTCGCCGACCCGGAACCGCCGACCTGCCGCTGCCACCCCACCAGCAGCCCCGTTCCCGCCATCACTCCGCCCAGGGCGAGGAGCGTCCTCGTCGTCAGGCGTTCGCCGAAGAGGACGGCCGACGCCAGCGCCACGATCACCGGCGGCGTGCAGAGGGAGACCAGCGTCGCGACCGAGACGCCGACGCGGTTGATCGCCTCCAGATAGAGGTACTGGTAGACGATCATCACCACCCCGAGCGCGGCGATCACGGCAAGATCGCGCCGCGTCGTGGCGAAGAGCCGTCGGCCGAGCGCGCGCCAGGCAAGCAGCAGGCAGACCGGGCTCGCGATCACCGCCCGCAGCCAGGTGAGCGAGACGGCGTCGAGGGTCGTCCGCTGATAGGTCAGCTTCGCGGCGACGCCGATGGTGCCCCAGATGACGCCGGTGCCGACCAGCATTAGAAACCCTTCGCGCTGCGCCGTCAGCCGCCCGCCGAACATCCGGGATCCCTTCCTGCAATCGGTCGCCTGGATCGCCCGTCGTCGGGGCGACCTCACGCTATGGGCGATACTCTCACCCAATCTTCGCACGGAGAGTCGACGATGGATGGGGGCGGGGCGCGATGACAGCCGGGTTCAACCCGAACGGGCCGCTGGCGGGGATCAAGGTGGTCGCGCTGGAGCAGGCGGTCGCGGGGCCGCTCTGCACGCGGCATCTGGCCGATCTCGGGGCGGACGTGGTCAAGATCGAGCGGCCCGGCGGCGGCGACTTCGCGCGCGGCTACGACCGGTCGGTGCACGGCCTCTCCTCCTATTTCGTCTGGCTGAACCGCGGCAAACGCTCGCTGAGCCTCGACATCAAGCACCCCGCCGCCGCCGGGATCCTCGAGCGGCTGATCGCGGGCGCCGACGTGCTCGTCCAGAATCTCGGCCCCGGCGCGGTCGACCGGCTCGGCTTTTCCCCGGCGTCGCTGCGTGAGCGCCATCCCTCCCTGATCGTCTGCTCCGTCTCGGGCTACGGCTCGGGCGGCCCCTACGAGCGCCGCAAGGCCTTCGATCTGCTGCTGCAAGGGGAGACCGGCGTGATCGCGACCACCGGCGACGGTGCGGAGATGGCGAAAGTCGGGATCTCGGTCGGGGACGTCGGCGCGGGGGTCTACAGCGCGATGTCCGTGCTCGCCGCGCTGTACGAGCGCCGCGGGACCGGCCAGGGCCGGATCGTCGAGTCGTCGCTCTTCGACGCGCTCGGGGAGTGGATGGGCTATCCGCTCGCGTACACGATGTACGGCGGCGAGCCGCCAGCCCGCGCCGGAGTCCGCCATGCGACCGTCGTGCCCTACGGCTCGTACCGCTGCGGCGACGGCCAACCGGTGCTGCTCGCGGTCCAGACCGAAACGCAATGGTCCGGCTTCTGCCGCCTCGTCTGCGACCGCCCGGAATGGATCGCCGACCCCCGGTTCGACTCCGCGCCGGGCCGCCGGGTCAACCGCGAGGCGCTGGAGGCGATGATCGAGGACGCCTTCGCCCCGCACAGCTGCGACGAGGTGACGCGGCGGCTCGAGTCGGCCGACGTGCCCTACGGCGACCTGAACACCGTCGCCCAATTCGTCGACCACCCGCAGCTCGTCGGCCGCGACCGTTGGCGCGACGTCGAGACGCCCGGCGGCCCGATGCGCGCGCTCCTGCCCCCGATGAACCTTGAGGGTTTCGAGGCGGCCATGGGCGCGATCCCCGCCGTCGGCGCCCACACCGACGAGGTGCTCCGGGAGCTCGGCTTCGACCCCGCCACGGTCGCCGCCATGCGCTCGCAGGGGGCGGTGTAGCGCGGTCCCCCATCATCGTCATCCTGAGGTCACGAAGGATCTCTTGCCGTGAGGCAACGTCCCGTCCACCATCCCCCGTGGTCGTGAATAGGCTGAGCATCGTCATCGGACGTCGCCCGCACCGACGACGGTTCTCGCTGCGCTCGAAGAGATTCCTCGACTCCGCCTGCGGGCGCCGCTCGGAATGACGGGGGTGGGGGGCGCAGCCCCAATGGCATCATTGCCGATTGAGGATGCACAGAGCGCTCAGTGCTCCGTCCAACGGCATCCGCCACGCCCGCCGTCGCCTCCCCCTTCCCCCCGAACTCGGGGCGGGTACCCTCCGGGTGCGGGCCGGGGGGATAGTGGGCCGTTCCCGTTCGACGACTTTCGCTTCGCGATTGACAACTTTTTGTTGCGCCGCCCTCGTTTTCCGGCGATGAAGCCGCGTCCACGTGGGATACTTGGCGAAGGTGTTTCGTCGGCCGCGGCTTCTCCGCATCGTGGGCGCGCGGCGACGGGACGAACGGGGTCCAGAATGGCGGACCCATCCATCAGGAGGCACCTCCCGTGGCCGTCGCCACCGATCGGAAACTCGAGACGCTCGCGATCGACACGATCCGGATGCTCTCGGTCGACGC
The DNA here is from genome assembly GCA_050997095.1 of Thermomicrobiales bacterium. Taxonomy (GTDB): domain Bacteria; phylum Chloroflexota; class Chloroflexia; order Thermomicrobiales; family UBA6265; genus JBPCRG01. The sequence continues at coordinate 2,841 of JBPCRG010000593.1, forward strand.
CGTGCAGAAAGCCAACTCCGGCCATCCCGGCCTGCCGATGGGCGCCGCCTCGATGGCCTACGTGCTCTGGACCGAGTACCTGCGCCACAACCCCAAGGACCCCTCCTGGGCCGACCGCGACCGCTTCGTGCTCTCGGCAGGCCACGGCTCGATGCTGCTCTACTCCCTGCTCCACCTGACGGGGTACGACCTCTCCCTGGACGACATCAAGAACTTCCGGCAGCTCGGGTCCAAGACGCCGGGACATCCCGAGCGCGGCCACACCACGGGCGTCGAGGTGACCACCGGCCCGCTCGGCCAAGGGTTTGCCAACGGCGTCGGGATGGCGATCGCGGAGGCCTTCCTGGCCGCGCGCTACAACCGCCCCGGCCACGAAGTCGTCGACCACTGCACCTACGCGATCGTCTCCGACGGCGACGTGATGGAGGGCGTGGCGATGGAGGCCGCGTCGCTCGCCGGCCACCTCGGCCTCGGCAAGCTGATCTACCTCTACGACCAGAACCACATCACGCTCGCCGGCTCCGCCAACGTCTCCTTCACCGAGGACGTCGCGGCCAGATTCGCCGGCATGGGCTGGCACACGATCGCCGTCGACGGGATGGACACCGACGCGGTCCGCGAGGCGCTCGACGAGGCCCGAGACGTCGCCGACAAGCCGTCGCTGATCCTCTGCCGCACCCACATCGGCTACGGCTCGCCGAAGAAGCAGGACACCTTCGGCGCCCACGGCAGCCCGCTCGGCCCCGACGAGGTCAAGGCGACCAAGGAGAACCTTGGCTGGCCGGTCGATCCGCCGTTCCTGATCCCCCCCGACGCGCTGACGATCTTTCGGCAGGCGCTCGACGCCGGCGCGGAGCGGCAGGCCGCCTGGCGGATGAAGTGGGATGCCTACGCCGCCGCCCACCCCGATCTCGCCGCCGAACTCCAGACGGCGCTCGACGGCAAATTGGCCGACGGCTGGGACGCCGCCATCCCGTCCTGGAAGTCCGGCGACAAGGCGATCGCGACGCGGAAGGCGTCCGAGGCCGTGATCGCGGCCTTCTTCCCGCAGGTGCCGACCTTCATCGGCGGATCGGCCGACCTCAACTCCTCGACCAACACCGCGATGAAGAACGCGGGCGACTTCGAGTCGCCGAGCGCCGACTCCGGCTCGGACGTGCAGGGGTTGACCGGCGGCGGCTGGAGCTACGCCGGCCGGAACATCCACTTCGGGATCCGCGAGCACGCGATGGGCAGCGCGGTCAACGGGATGGCGGCGCACGGCGGGGTCCGTCCCTTCGGGGCCACGTTCCTCGTCTTCAGCGACTACATGCGGCCGGCGGTCCGCCTCTCCGCCCTCTCGCATCTGCCGTCGATCTGGGTCTTCACCCACGACAGCATCGCCGTCGGCGAGGACGGCCCCACCCACGAGCCAGTCGAGCAGGTGATGTCGCTCCGGCTGATCCCGAATCTGACCGTGATCCGCCCCGGCGACGCCAACGAGACCGCCGAGGCC